>JBOGJB010000148.1:0-27414 GCA_050745085.1 Vicinamibacterales bacterium | reverse complement strand
GACCAGAAGATCAGCCGGGCGACGGTGTATCGCACCCTGCAGTGGATGGAGGAGGCGGGGATCGCCCGGAAGGTGGACTTCGGCGAAGGGCGGTTCCGGTTCGAGCACTCGTACCGCCACCCGCGGCACTTTCACCTCATCTGTAAGACCTGCAACCGGTCGTTCGAGTTCCTCAGCTCGGACATCGAGGCGCTGCTCGAGGAAGTCGCCGCCGCGCGCAACTTCACGGCGCGGCAGAGCGTGCTCCAGATCTACGGGACATGCGAGGAGTGTCGGGCCGGGCGCCCGCCGCAGAAGGACCAGGTCACGACCGAGCTGCTCTTCGCGCGCGACGCGCTCCGGATCGCGATCGCGACCGAGCGGAGCGGGCTCGAGTTCTACACCCGTGCGGCGCGAATCGCGCGCGATTCCCGCGGCCGTGCCGTCTTCGAGAGGATGGCCGAAGAGGAGAAAGAGCACCTCAGCACGCTCGAGGCGCGCTATCGCACGCTGCTCGCGCGCGATCCCGAGCTCGAGTCGCGGCCGACGTTCCTCTTTTTCAAGGGAGCCGCGAACGGCCTCTTCGCGGCCGGCACCGACGAGCTGAAAGGGAAGGGGGTCGACGACAAGCGCGCCCTGATGATCGGCATCCGCTGCGAGCGCGGGTCGCACAAATTTTTCAAGCGCTACGGCGAGCGGTTCGAGGATTCCGAAGGCAAACAGATGTTCCTCGAGTTCGCCGACGAGGAGCGCGATCACCTGGACCTGCTCATCCGCGAATACCGCGTGCTCACCGAACGCGAGCGCCAGCGTCGGGGGCGGCCCGGCCGTAAGGGACGCCGCGCCGCCGCGTCGGCGTGATCGATCTCCACCTCCACACCCGCGCGTCGGACGGCGCGCACGAGCCGGCCGAGCTCGTGCGGCGTATCTGGCTGGCCGGCATCCGCACCTTCAGCGTCACCGACCACGACACCGTCGCCGGCCTCGCCGCCGCGCGCGACGCGGCGCGGCGGTACGGCCTGGAGTGCATCGCGGGCATCGAGATGACGTCGATCGCGGAGGGCGTCGACGTTCACGTGCTGGGATACTTCATCGATCCGGACTCGCCGGCGCTCGCGAGCGTCCTCGCCGCCCAGCGTGCCGACCGGGTGCGCCGGCTGCGCGATCTGGCCGCCCGCCTCGACGCCGTCGGCCTCCCGATCGACGTGGAGCGCATCATCGCCGCGACCCCGGAAGGGCGATCGGTCGGCCGTCCGCAAATCGCCGACGCGCTCGTGCGTGCGGGGCACGTGTCGTCGATGCGCCAGGCGTTCGACCTCTGGATCGGCGAGGGGCGGCCGGCGTTCGTGCCCCGCGCCGCCCCGGCGGCGGCGGAGGTCTGCGCGCTGATTCATCAGGCCGGCGGCCTCGCCGCGATCGCGCATCCCGGCTGCCTCGGCCGCGACGATCTCGCCGAGCGGGTCGCCATGTCGGGCGCCGACGCGCTCGAGGTCCATCATCCCGACCACGATGAGCCGTCGACGACGCGCTATCGCGACATGGCGGTGCGCCTGGGGCTGCTCGTCACGGGCGGGTCCGACTATCATCGCGACGACGGACGCCACGCCGGCGCGCTCGGCCGCGTGACGCTGCCGCAGGCGGATTTCGATCGTCTGCTGACGCAGCACGAGGAACGAAACACGAGGCACGGCCCGAGGTCCGAAGCCCGAGGCCCGAGGCCCTGAGCAGGATGGCTGCAGCGCTCATTACCGCCGCATTCCTGTCCCTCGCGGCTCTCGTCGTCAGCCTCGTCCTCGGCATGACCGCCAACGATTCGGCCGGCCTCCTGCGTCACACGACGACGAGCATCTTCGCGACGATGCTGACGCTCCTCACCCACTCGATGATGATGTTTTACTTCATCGGCAAGGGGAAGGCAGTGCGCGAGGCAGTCACCGAGGGCAACCTGTCACGCGACTTCGTCGCCGAGATCTCGCACGCCCGCAGGCCGGTCTTTTCGATCGCGACTCTCGCGATGCTCCTGACGATCGCGGCGGCGATCGTCGGCGGAGGCGTGGACGTCGGGTCGATGCCCGCCGGCTTTCACCAGGTGCTGGCGTGGTCGGCGGTCATCGCTAACATGAGCGCCATCCGGATCGAATTCCGTGCGCTGGCCGCCAGCTCCCGCGTCGTTGCCGCCATCGACCGACTGCTGGCATGACCGAGCCGCCCGCGCTCGAGCTGGCCGGCGTCGTCAAGGACTACAAGGGACTGAGACCGCTGCGGATCGCGTCGCTCGTCGCGGCGCGCGGCGACCGCGTGGCAATCTCGGGCCTGGACCGGCCGGCGGCGGAAACGCTGATCGGCCTGATCACCGGGGCCGCGCTGCCTGATGAAGGTGAGGTGCGCGTGCTCGGACGGGCTACCTCCGCCATCGCGAGCGGCGACGACTGGCTCGCGTCGCTCGACCGCTTCGGCATCGTGACCGAGCGGGTGGCGCTACTGGAAGGATCGACGCTCGCGCAGAACCTCGCGCTGTCGTTCACCATGGCGATCGATCCTGTTCGGCCGGACGTGTTGGCGAACGTGCTCGCAATCGCTGCGGAAGTGGGGCTGGCCCGGCCGAGCGTGCAGGACCGGGCGGCCGACAGCTCTCCGGAGACGCGGATGCGCGTGCGTCTGGGCCGCGCCCTCCCGCTCAACCCGGCAATCCTGCTGCTGGAACATCCGACCGCGTCTCTTCCGCCAGACGCGGTGGCCGCGTTCGCGGATGACGTCGCGCGCGTGGTCGAAGCGCGCGGCCTGACGGCGATCGCGATCACTGACGACCGAACGTTCGCCGCCCGCGCCGCGGGGCGGCACGTACAGCTGAACGCTGCGACCGGCGAGCTGACCGACGCGCGGACGCGGCGCTGGCCCTGGTGATCGGCGCTACGGCAGTTTCGGCCGGTCGAACTTCGTATTCCTGGGCGTGAGCGCGCGCAGGAACCCGAGGAGCTGCGTTCGTTGGGTCGGCGTGACCGGCCACTTCTGGAGCTTCTCGTCGAGGTGCGCGTTCTTGACGCCGCCGTTGAGGATCACGTCCACGGCATCCTCGAGCGTTTTCGCGCTGCCGTCGTGGAAGTACGGGCCAGACAAGGCGACGCCCCTGAGGCTGGGCGTCTTGAACGCGCCCGTCAGCTTCTCGGCGTCCGCCGGTACCGGCTGGTTGTTCTTCGCCGCCGTGTCGATCAGGTTCTTGCCGCGCCCGAGGTCCGGGTTCGGCTTGTCGAAGCCGATGCCGACGTTGTGGAAGAGCGTGTCCGAGAAGAGCGGTGGCAGGTGGCACAGCGTGCACTTGGCAACCTCGGAAAACACGATGAAGCCCCGGCCGGCGGCGGTCGTCTTCAGCCCCGCTTCGCTCTGGGGCACCGAATCCCACGGCGTGTCCCCCGCGTGGATCGTGCGCACGAACGCCGAGAGTGCCTTCACAATACGATCGCCGGTCACCGGACCGTCGAACTCCGCCTCGAACGCCTTCGCGTAGCCAGCGACGCCCTGCAGCTCCTTCGCGACGGCATCCGGGTCGGCCCCCATCTGCGCGCGCCAGGCGGCGAGGACTTGCGCTTCGAGCCCTTTTGCGCGGCCGTCCCAATACAGGTCGGGGTAATAGGCGACGCCGTAGAGCGTGGGCGTGTGCCGAGTGTTCATCGAGCCGTCGAACCGGGGCGAGAGCGCCAGCCCGTCGGTCCAGCCTTTCTCGGGCACATGGCAGGTCTCGCATGACATCTTCTTCGTGCGCGACAGCCGCAGGTCGAAGAAGAGCTGCTTGCCAAGCGCGATTCGCGCGGCGGTCATCGGGTTGTCGGGCGGCACCGGGATGGCCATGCTTTCCAGCCCGCGCGGCGGCGTGAACGCCGCGCCAGCCTGACCGGCGGTATCGCTCCTGCGCTCACCCGCGCTTACTACGATCGCTGCCACCAGACAGCCGCTCAGTGCCGCCACGGCCGTCGTCGCACGCGTCATCGTCATGGGTCGCTCCTCAGAAGGCGAATTGTACAATACCGTGTCAATGGCCAAACTCGTCCTCTTCGATGTCGACGGCACGCTCGTGCTGACAGGGCGCGCGGGAGTCCGTGCGATGACGCGCGCGGTCGCCGAGGTGTTCGGTATCGACGATGCGTTCACCGACATCTCGATGGCAGGCCGCACCGATTGGTACCTGCTCGCCGCCGCGCTTGCCCAGGCCCGCAAGACGCTCGACACCGACGGGCTCGACCGCTTCCGCGCAGCTTACGTCCGGTGCCTCGAAGAGGAGGTGCCGAAACGCGGGGAGGGGCGAAAGGGGATCATGCCTGGCATCACGGCCCTGCTCGACGCGCTCGTTCGGAAAGACGACGTGTTCCTCGGGCTGCTGACGGGCAACTTCGCCGACGCGGCGCGCATCAAACTGGAGTACTTCGATCTCTGGCGTTACTTTCGATGCGGCGCGTACGGCGACGATGCGCACGATCGCAACGATCTCGTGCCCGTGGCGCTCGCGCGCGCCCGCGACTGCGGCGACGCGCAGGGCTTCGATCGCGTGTTCGTGGTCGGCGACACGCCGCACGACGTGACCTGCGCGGCGGCGGGGAACGCCACGTCGATCGCGGTCGCGACGGGAGGCTTCGACGTTCCCGCGCTCCGCGCCGCCGGCGCCGATGTGGTGTTCGAGGATCTGAGCGACTCGCAGGCGTTTCTGAGGGTGATTGGACGGTAAGGTGGTCCGCCTTCGCGCGCCGTGGCCTTCGCAGAATGCGGGCTTCGGCGGCCAGCCTTCGCCCACCGCTGACTCGGTCGCTTGCCAGCCGAAGCTCGCCGAAGGCGAGCGAAGGCTGGCGGAAGCGCCTGAGAGTCGAACTCAGCCCGCCCGCTCAGCGCGGGCGGCAACCGATTTTGAAGACCGGGAGGGCCACCGGGCCCCGTTCGCTTCCCTCCGGGTGATTATGCCCCCAGGACCGATTGGAGAGATCGCGTCAGCGCGCTCGAGGGTCTTCGGTGACGAGCAGGAGGGCCTGAAGTCGCAGCACGCGGCGAGCGAACGTCGAGCTGGATCCGGGGCCGCTGAAGGGAGTGGACATCGTGGATCGAGCCGGTACGAACAGCGGACCGCGACGGAACGCTCGCGCGTTCCTCCGCGGTCCGATCAACTCAGGTGTGGGCGACAGACGGAGGCGGGGTTGTTCAGCCTTCGATCAGTCGGACGTCGCCGGCGCGGGGTCCCTTCGTCGAGTCCTCAGGGGTGAACTCCACCCGCTGACCTTCACGAAGCAGTTCGAACACCGCTCCCCGGACCGCACTGCGGTGGAAGAAGTGCTCGATGCCTCCTTCATCGCGGATGAACCCGAAACCCTTGTCGATGAGGAGCCGTGCGATTGTGCCCGTTGGCATACCGAATTTCCTCCAGACGAAACCGCCCGGTCATCCGGGCGGCGACGCGCGCGTACTGGCGCGGGGGGCGGGCCGGGAGGTTGAGCGGCCCGTATCCTTGTTGTGTGGAAGGACGAGACGCCGACGCCGGCCGGACTGCCCTAAAACGCGGCAAGTGTAGGTGCTTCCATACCCGAAGTCAAGGAATGCAAGAGGTTAGGAGGGTGCGGGCTCCGCGGGCGGTTTCGGGGGGTCTTTCGCCGCTTCTTTCGCCGGTTCCCTGGCCGGCGGGGCCACATACGAGGTCCAGAAGTGCCGGTGGCATTGGGGACAGACCCAGAACTGCTCAGGTCGCCACGGAGCGCCGGGGCCGGGGTCTCTCATCTCCATTTCGGTGCCACAGCGCTGACACCGAATGCGGAGGTCGGCCATGGTCATGGCCGTGGATTCTATTACAGTAGCAGCGATGCCGATGCCGGCCCTGGTGCTCGCCGCCGGGCGATCGACCCGCATGGGGCGGCCGAAGGCGCTGCTGCCGCTGACGCGCGACGGGGAGACCTTCATCGAGCGCCTGGTCTCGACGCTCGTCGCCGGCGGCATCGACGACGTCGTCGTCGTCGCGGGGGAGGAGGCGGTGGCGATTCGCGCGCGCCTGGGCTTCCGCGCAAGGGTCGTCGTCAACCCGCATGTGGATCGCGGACAGCTCTCGTCGATCGTCGTCGGGCTCGACGTGATCGATCGGCCCGGCGTGATGGCGGTGATGATCGCGCCGGTCGATCAGCCGCTCGTGAGCGAGACGACCGTCCGGCTGCTCGCGGACGCGTGGCGCCGCACGCGCGCGCCGATCGTCCGGCCGGTCCGGGACGGGCGGCACGGGCATCCGGTCATCTTCGATCGCGCGGTGTTCGACGAGGTGCGGGCCGCCGACCCCGCGCAGGGCGCGCGCGCGGTCGTCAGCGCGCACGCGGAGAGCGTGTCCGACATCGCGGTCGATGATGAGGGGGCGTTCGCGGACCTCGACACGCCGGCGGACTACGAACGGTGGACGGGTCTCAAGCTGTAGGCTAAAATTAGAGGTTCCTGCCGTACGACCCTTCAAGGTCGTGCGTCCGCATGTGGGCCAGTGGCGCAGCTGGGAGCGCGCGTGAATGGCATTCACGAGGTCACCGGTTCGATCCCGGTCTGGTCCACCATCTCCAAGTCGTTGATTCTGAACGGCTGAAAATCGCGACCCACACTGTAGATCGAACCACCGGGTCCTCTTGCGAGTAATAGCGGAGGTGTTGAGGACCCAGCCGAACCTGTGAGCACCAACGGCGCCGCAACAACTTCGCCTTCGAGGTGCTTGAAAGTGGCGGTTCGCCACCGTGGAAAGTGATGCGTCACGGCAGCCCTAAGCGGACTGCGCTTACGACTGTATCAGCGCGCGAAGGCTGACGCCCGTCCACAGCCGCTCGCGCATCTCACGCGTCAGCGCCAGCGATCGAGCGCCCGCCCGCGTCACCCCGAAGACCCGGCGCGACGCCGCATCGGCGGTCGACGCGCGAGACGAGAAAACGAAGCCCTTCGCCTCGAGGCGATCCAGCGTCGCATAGACGGAGCCGATCGTCACCTCGCGGCCCGTTACAGCCTCCAGCTCGCGCCGCACGTTCATCCCGTACGCTTCGTCCCCCGTGCGGACGACGGCCAGCATCACCTGTTCCTCGAGGGAGCCGAGCAGGACGGGTTCCGGGTCGCGTCGTTTGACAGTCATTCTCGTAACACCATCGCCGGGTCGGTCAGGCTGGCCCGGCGCGCCGGGACGACCGCGGCCAGGACACCGACGGCAAAAAGAACGGCGACAGCCGCGACAAACGCAAGCGGATCGGTCGGCTCGACGCCATAGAGTAACGTGACCAGGAGTTTCGTCGCGATCACCGCCGCGACGATACCGATGACGCTGCCGGCGCCGACGAGCGCGGCACCGCGGCCGGCGACCTGGCGGACGACGTGCGACTGCTGCATGCCGAGCGCGATGCAGATGCCATAGTCGCGCGACCGCCGCGTCACGTAGTGCGACATCACGCCGTAGACGCCGACCGCGCCGAGCACGAGCGCGAGCGCCGCCAGAATTCCAAGCAGCCTCACGATCTGCGCCGCGGGACCCACCGCCCGCTCGAACAATCGTGTCATCGTCGTCGTCTCCTGGATTGCCAGCTGCACACCTACTCGACCGATGGCCGAGCGCGCAGAGGAGAGCACTCCCGGAATCTGTTGCTCGGAGTCTGCCCTGACCACGAACGAAATCCCGCCGTACACGAACGGCATCTGCTCGTATGGCACGTATCGCGCGGGAACCGATCCATCCGTCAGAGCCGCCTCGGCGGCGTTGGCGACGACACCGATGATCCGCTCGCCGCGCTCGTCGAACGTGAGCAGCAGGCGCCCGAGTGGGTCTTCGTTCGGAAAGAACTTCTTCGCGAGCGCCTCGTTGATGATGACGACGCGTCCGCTGCCTTCGCGATCGGAGGCGTCGAAATTCCTGCCGCGCAGAATGGGGAGGCCAAGCGTTGTGAAGTAATCGCGCGTGACCATCCTCAACGCGCTGGTGGCTCGATCTTCATTGGCGCGGCCCTGGATACGGATGAGCCAGTTGTCGCCGGATCCGCGCAAGGGCAGTTTCTGCGCCGCGGCGACGGACTTCACGCCCGGCAGCGCCTGCAGGACCGGCAGCATGTCGAGGACGATCCGCTTTCGCTGTGGCTGCGTCGCGCCGAGCGGCATGACCGCGTCGACGATCGCGACTCCATCCGTACGGACGCCGGGATCAATCGCGCGGAGGTTTGTCACGCTGCGAATGAGAAGCCCGGCGCCGGCGGCAAGCAGGACGGCGAGCGCAACCTGCGCGATCACGAGTCCCCCTTCGAGGCGGCCGCCGCGAGCCGCCACACCTCCGGTGCGCGTCGTTGCCATCGTCGCCCGAAGGCTACTGCCGCGCCACAGCGCGATCCCCGGCACGATCGCGACGATGGCGGCAGCCGCGAGCGCGGCAAGCATCGCTGCCCAGAACACCGTCCAGTCGAGACGAGGGTTGTCAGCGAGCGCGCCGAGCGGCAGCGACGTCACGAGCAGCTCGAATCCGGCCGCCGCGAGCGCGGCGCCGGTAGCCCCTGCAAGCGCTCCGACGAGCAGCGCCTCGATGATCAGCTGCTGCAACAGGCGCTGGCGGTTTGCGCCGAGCGCGGCGCGTACTGCCATCTCGGTTGCGCGTGCGTCAACCTGTCCCAGCATCAGCGCCGCAACATTGCCGCAGGCCATGACCAGGATGACGATCACAGCCGCGAACGTCGCTTCAAGACTCGGACGGAGCTTTCCGACGAAGAACTCGCGTGCGGGCGTGATCGCCGGCGCCTTCGTCTTGTCCCACGCCGAGGCATACGAAAACCGCGCGCCGAGCGCGTCCGCCAGCGCGCGAAGCGGCACGTGCATGTTGTCCATCGACGCGCCGTCTGCAAGGCGGCCGACGAGCGTGTAGATGCCGGATCGGTTCTCTGGCCTGAGTTGCGCGGCGGCCCAGACGCGGGTCTGCGGACTCGGAAACCAGAAGCCGCGTGGCATCACGCCGATGACCGTGCGGGGGATGCCGCCAATCCGCAACTGCCTCCCGACGATTTCAGGATCCGATCCCAATTCCTGCCACAGCGAGTGGCTCAGGACCACCGAGGGCGGTGGACCAACCGTATCTTCGGCGGCTTGAAAGGTCCGTCCGAGCAAGGGAGACGCGCCGAGCACATCAAAGAATTCGGCGGACACCAAGACGCCAGGCGTCAGTTTCATGGGACTGCCAGGCAACTCCAGCGTGACGTCGTTGGGACGATAGGCGGCGACCTGCTTGAAACCGGGGAAGTTCGGCCGGAAGTACAGGAACTCCTCCTCCGTCCACGAAACCGGCATCCAGAAGACGCCGACCTGTTCCTCGCGCGCGATCGGCAACGGGTCGAGCAGGATGGTGCGGGCGATGCTGAAGACCGCGGCGGTTCCGCCGGCGCCAAGCGCGAGCGTCAGGATGGCCAGCAGCGCGTAGGTCGGGCGGCTCAACAGCCGGCGGCCTGCATAGCGAACGTCCATGATCCAGCTCTCGAACATTGGTCCTCCAGGACGCATGCGGTTGGCGTGCGGCTCGAAGCCAGTCATGCCGCGCCACCAGCCACGACGGACGAGAAAGGGCAGCGATCCGATCGCCTGCCGCCAGGCCCAGCCGTGCGCCGCCGCTCGCCCGAACTTGCCGGCGCGCCAGGCATACTCCGCCTGCAGATCGGCCAGCAGTTCGTCACGCTCGGCGATCGGGGTGAGCGCGCGAAACAGGGCCGACACGACGACCGGGAGGCGCGGCATTGGTAATTCTACATTGTAGAAAGACGAGAGCGCCGGCGAAAGGTTTATCGCGCGGCGAAAATAAGTTATCGGAAGTTCGTCAGGAGAAGCGCGGCCGCATCGACCTGTTCAGCACCGACGCGCCGATCGACATGCTGGCGATGGTCTGAGCCGCAACTCGTGGCAATTGAAGGAATTGCGGGCTGTCTTCAGAGTGAGAGCCAACCTCACGCGGCCCTCGAACAACCTTCGGCATCCCTCAGCCAATCCTCTACCCGGTTCCATCTGGGGCAAATCTGGGCCACCAACTCCAACCCGTTGATTTCAAAAGGCTGAATTCGCGAACCCAGACGCGAGTTCGAACCACGTGGCCCATCGTCGCCGGCGCGGGTCAAGTCCCCGCGCGCGTTCGTCATTTCAGTTTTTCGTCGAGGAACCTCAGGACGGCCGTGTTGAAGGCCTCCGGCTTCTCGAGATTCGGCAGATGACCGCACGCCTCCAGCACCGCAAGCTGCGCACCCGGGACCGCAGCCGCATAATCTTCGCCCCACTTCAGTGGTGTGATCTCGTCCTCGCGGCACCAAATAAAGAGCGCGGGAACTCGAATCGTCGATAGTTCTTCGACCGAGTACGGGGCGCGATGGTCGGCGAGGTGCCGGGCAACCGTGTACCCGTCGTCCACCCTCAGGCGATCCTCGAATCGCCCCCGTACCAGCGCGTCGGTCACCAGCGACTTGTCATGAAACGAGGCGAGCAGGCTTCGTCGTGTGCCTGCGAGGCTCGGCCACCTCTCGGGACGAAGTCCCCCCTCGTGCTTTCCGGGCCCCGTGTTCGAGGCGGCACAGACCAGGCCTTCTGATATCTCCGGGTGATCGAGCGCGAATTGAACGGCCAGCGCCCCACCCATGACGGCACCCACGATGGTGGCCTTTGGGATGCGTTTCAGCCGCAGAAACTCCGAAATGAAATCTGTCCAGGTGTCCATCTTGTATTCGATCAGCGGCTTCGCGGAATCGCCCGTGCCTGGGAGATCGAGCGCGATGACGTGATACTTCGCAGAAATGGCTGTGACGTTCTGCGACCACGCGTGAGAGTCCCACGTCAGATTCGGCAGCAGCACGACGGCCTTGCCACTTCCAGCCTCGTAATAGGCAATCTGCTGCCCGAAGACCGTAATGGTGCGCTTGGGGATTTTGAGCTTCCCCAGAATATCTGGCCGCTGTTCTGCGGCCAGGTCGAGTCCGACAGCGAGCACCACACAGCAGAGTACAAGAATGGCTGGGCGACTCATCACGCATTTCCTCCGATCAGGCGAACGCGGGATCCGAACGCTGCGGTGGTGTCCGGAGATGATTGGCGGTGGGATCAGGATCTGTCAAGGGAATGCAACGCCAGCGACACTCCCTGCCGGACTTCCCATTTTGCAGACTCGTCCTCGCTGGACCGAACGTTTCGCAAGTGAGCTCACCGAGGAATAGATTTCGTTACGCCGCTCGTCTGATCCCCTCCACTTCGCGCAACCAGCCGATCGGTGGGTTCCAACTCGCAGGAATCTGGTCCACCAACTCCAAGTTGTTGATTCTAAACAGCTGAATTCAGGAACCCATACGGTTAGTCGAACCACGTTGCAGTTGTATGTGCGATCGTCGGGATTTCACAGTTGGGCCTTGTTCCCCTCCGTGTTCCCCTGGACAGACTCTCAGTCGCGGCTACTATGGTCGTGGTGTCCGGGCGATCGAATCGGATCAGTGGAGCTGGCATGGCGGTAGTAGAAGTCCGTCCGGAAGCCATCGAGGGGCCGTGGGTCGAGGGATTCGTACTCGATCGCCACGTGATCTCGAGCCGTCCGATCGGCTATGTCGGCGAGCACATGCAGTTCGAGACAACTCGCTCGCCACTCGGCGAACTGGTGTATCAGCTGAAGTACCGAAACGCGCCGGTGAACGACATCGTCGAAACAGCGGTTGCCTTCGTGACCGAGCGATGGAGCGGTGTCATCGACTGCGTCGTTCCACCGCCACCATCGTTGCACCGGACAAAGCAGCCGGCGATGCTGATCGCTGCAGGCGTGGCGACGATTCTCGGGGTGCCGTCCCTCTCCGCGGCGGCGGTGAAGGCGACGGCAACGCCGCAGATGAAGAACGTCGCGTTGCACGAGCGTGCCCCGCTGCTCTCGGCGGCCATCCAAGCGGGCACCGACTCGGTCCAGGGCGGCGGGTTCTGCCGATCGATGACCTGTCGGAGACTGGTAGTACGCTGAAGCGCGTCGCCGAGGTGCTGGGGCAAATGGGCGCGACTGAGGTCCGAGCGCTCGCGATGACGCAAACGAAATGAGCCGTCCATCCACCGTTTTCGTTGCTGGTTACGGCAGATTTCCCGGCTTCCCGCATAGGACACGAAACGCCTCTAAACGATGATCGAGAAGGGCTTTCAGATCCTCGTCGGTGACGCCATCGGCGACGACAAGGCAGTTCAGCGACACCTTGCCGACAAGTCGTATCCGAACGTCCTCGTGCACTGCATGAAGGACCACTGCCGGAACAACATTGGGAATTGGCCCACGCGCCAGCTGGTGGCCCCGCGTGGCGCCAAGGGCTTCGACTACTACTCCGTCAAGGACCGCGCGATGGCCGAGACGGCGGAATATGGCCTCATGCTCTGGGATGGCAAGAGCAAGGGCACCGTCAACAACGTCGTGAACTTGTCTCGCGATCACAAACCGGTAGTTGTGTACGTCGCGCCAACGAGACAGCTCCGAACCCTCAAGACCTTCGGGGATCTCAGAGACCTTCTCGCGCAGGGCGATTCCGACAGCGTCGAACGAATCATCAGCGAGCTGCGCTTGAACGACGTGCAGCAGCCCGCCGTGGGGTAACAGTGACGCGAGCCATAGGGGCACTATCCGGATCTGAGCGCAGCGGCAGGATCAACACGGGCCGCTCGACTGGCAGGCAGATAGCAGGCGAGCGCCGCAGTCAGCAGCAGAACGAGTGACATGAGCCCGAGCGCGAGCGGATCGGTTGGCGCGACCTCGAAGAGCAGGCTCCGCAGCGCGCTCGCGCCGGCAATAGCTCCGACGAGACCCAGAAACAGACCCGCCAGCACAGGCTGCATGCCGCGCGCGAACACCCAACGAAGCACGTCATTTCGTCCGGCTCCAAGCGCCATCCTGAGGCCGATGTCGCGCGTGCTGCACGCCACCGAATAGCTGACGACGCCGTAGAGCCCGACCGCGCCGAGGAGCAGCGCGAGAAACGCAAAGACCGACGTCAACATCGTCTGGAACTGCCTCCCTGCGACCGTCGACGACACGATTTCCCGCATCGTGCGAATCGCCAGAATAGGCAGGTTGTCATCCATCGAGCGAATCGTCGCGCGAACCGCTGGAGCGATCGCGGCGGGGTCCTGCGCCGTTCTGACCACGAGCGTCATCGGACCGCCCGCGAATTGTTCGTAGGGCCGATAGACGACGGGGAGCGGCTCACGATCCAAAGCGCCTGGCCGAGCATCGCCGACCACGCCGACAACGGTAATCAGCGGCGAGTCGGTATTGCTTTGGCGAATCTGGCGGCCCAGGCTCGACACTACCGGTTCCTGCGGCCAGAGGCGGCGCGCCAGCGATTCACCAATCACGGCCACCGGCCAGGGCTCTTGATCGGTTAGAAATCGTCCGGCCCTGAGTGCCGTCCCGCTCGCCGCAAAATAGCCGGAAGTCACTCCTCGAATCATTGCCACCGGACGAGTCAACACGACTTGTTGGAAGATCGCATCGGTGGGAAGGAGAATCGTGCGGCTTGCCCTGGTGGTTGACGCGACGGCGGGCAGATCGCTAATCATTCCTGCAGCCGACACGCCAGGGAGCGCTCGCACGTTGCCGACGAGTTCACCATAGAACGCCACGCGACTCGGGGCTTTGGCGTAGCGGTCACCGAAGAGCGAGATATCGGCCGCGAGCACACGCTCGATCTGGTAGCCGCGGTCGGCCTGCATCACATTGATAAAACTGTGGAGCAACAAGCCGGCAGTGGCGAGCAGTGCCGTCGCGAGCGCCATTTCCAGGCCCACCAGTACGCGTCGGGAACGGCCGGTGCCTCCAAGCGAGCTTCTTCCCCCTTCCTGGAGTGCCGGGGTCGTCTGGTATCGCGACGCTCTCCACGCCGGATACACGCCACAGGCAAGCGCGGTAACGAAGCTGGCTGCGATTGCAAAGGTCAGCATGCGCAGACTCAGCCGCGCGCTGACCATGAGCACCAAGTCCTCGGGGCCAAAGGAAGCCAGCCCGCGGATACCGTAGGTGGCAAGCGCCACACCAACCGCTCCGCCGATCAGCGCCAACACAGTGGCCTCGGCTAAGGTGAGGCTCACAATTCGAGCGCGGCCGGCGCCAAGGGCAAGACGCGTGGCGAATTCGTTGGCGCGCGTCGCCACCCGCGCGAGGAGCAGATTGGCGAGGCTCGCACAAGCGGTGAGTAGCAGAAGGCCTGATGCGCCGAAGAGCATGAGGAGCCGAAGGCGGATCTTGCCCGCGTAGATCTCCCGAATTGGTATCAGCCGGACGGTCGGGTTGGTCTTGAGGTTGGGCATCTGCACGCGGACCAGGTCGCTGAGGATGGCCTCAAGCCGTAGCCGTCCGGCTTCAAGGCTTCCGTCCTTGGCCGGACGAAACGAACACACCGTGATCCCAGTTCTCGTTCCGGAGTTGGCGGTTTGTCGTGGTGATGGGTTTCCAGACATCCACTCGGGACGCGAAGGGTACTTGCGGATGAAGTAATGCGCCAGTGGGCACCAACAACGTCGGAGGGGCGATCCCAATGACTTCGTGACTCTCGCCATTGATCGAGATCGATCGGCCAACCAATGTCGAGTCTGCGCCGTACCGTCGACGCCATAGCGCATCGCTGATGATGACCACCCGCTCGTTACCGGGCTGTTCTTCGTCACGCTTGAACCCGCGTCCACTGCCAAGGGAGATGCCAAGAAAGGAGAAGAAGTTCGCCGAAACTCGCGCGCCCCCAACGCGCTCGGGCTCGGCATCGCCGGTGAGATTGCACTCCCAAGGTCCCACAGCGGCCATGTCGGAGAAGTCCGATTGGGCGTCGCGCCATGCGAGATAGGACGTGACCGATGCCGGTAGACTCGGGATCTGCTCGCGGCGCTCGGGAACGAGGATCTCAGCGCTGTAAATACGCTCGGGGTCTTTGTATGGCAGCGGCTTCAGCAGCACGGAGTCGAGGACGCTGAAAATGGACGTCGTCGCGGCGATTCCCAAGGCCACGGTCGCAATGGCGGCCACGGAGAATCCGGGATTCTTCGTCAACAGTCGGCAGGCATATCGGAGGTCATATGCCACCGCACCGAGCCACTCGATGCTGTTCATCGTGTAGATTTCTTCGCGCACCCGTGTCGTGTTGCCGAGCTGCCGTCGGGCGGCGAGGCGCGCTTCAGCGGGATCCATTCCGGACCGGACGTAGCGGGCGGCGAGCAACTCGACGTGCGATTCGAGCTCCTCGGTCACTTCATCCAACAAGCGGCGCCGAGCCGGCAAGAACGGCAGTCGCGCCATGAACACTCGCAATTGCCGGAGGGTCTTCACGACTGCTGCACCGTGCTGAGGAGGCGGGCGATCACGCCGGCTATGCGCTGCCAGTCCTTCATTTCGTCCGTGAGCTGGCGGCGGCCTGACTTGGTGATGGCGTAGTACTTCGCTTTTCGATTGTTCTCGGAGGTGCCCCAGGTCGCGGAAATCCAGCCGCGCTGCTGAAGGCGCATGAGGGAGGTGTAGACCGTACCCTCGTTCAGCCGAAGAGTAGCCTGACTGATTTGTTCGATTCGTCGCGCGATGCCGTAGCCATGCAGCGGGCCCATGCTCTCGAGCGTGGTCAACACCATCAAGTCGAGCGTGCCTTGTAGCACGTCAAGTTTGGTGGCCTGCGTTCCTTTGGCCATTCCATAGGAATAGCCGAGAGACCTTTGGAATGTCAACAGGAAGGCGCCTCAACTAAGCAACGCGCCTGAAAGCGTCGATCCGTTGGAGCCAGCTGGTCAATCGGTTCCAACTCGCACTGGTCTGGTCCACCAACCTCCGCTCTCGATTCAAGACGACGGTTGCCCGCCGTAGCCCGCCTGCGGCGGGCGAAGGCGGGCCTGTTCGAGTCACACTGAGAGCTAGGTTGGCAAGCCAACCTTCGCTTGCCTGAGACGAGAGCGCGCAGCTCGACGCGTGCGAGCTACTCACTCCTGAGCGCCACGACCGCGTCGACGCGCGTCGCACGCCTGGCGAGGACATAACACGTTATCCTGGCGCCATGCCGGGCAAGGCCGAGCGCGAGCTTCTGACGGTCGCCGGCCGCGAGGTGGCGATCTCGAATCCGCGCAAAGTGCTGTTTTCACAGCCGGGCTACACGAAGCTGGACCTCGCGCGCTACTACCTCGCGGTCGCGGACGGCGCGCTGCGGGGAGCGGGCGGACGGCCCAACGTGCTCGTGCGCTATCCGGACGGCATCGGCGGCGAGTTCTTTTATCAGAAGCGCGCGCCGCGGTCGCGGCCCGCCTGGATCGAAGTGGTGGCGCTGCGCTTTCCATCCGGCCGCACCGCGGAAGAAGTGGTGCCGCGCGATCCAGCCGCGCTCGCGTGGATGGCCAATCTGGCCTGCCTCGAGCTCCATCCGCACCCGGTGCGCGCGGAGGATCTCGATCACCCCGACGAGCTGCGCGTAGACCTCGATCCGGTGCCCGGGGTCGTATGGGCTCAGCTCCGCGACGTCGCGCGCGTCGTGCGAGCCACGCTGGACGATGTCGCGCTCGTTGGCTGGCCGAAGACCTCAGGCTCGCGCGGTCTCCACGTCTTCGTTCGCATCGAGCGTCGGTGGACGTTCGGCGAGGTGCGCCGCGCCGCGCTCGCGCTCGCGCGTGAAGTCGAGCGGCGCGCTCCGGGCCTGGCGACGAGCAAGTGGTGGAAAGAAGAGCGACACGGTGTGTTTCTCGATTACAACCAGAACGCGAAGGACCGGACGGTTGCAAGCGCGTACTCGGTGCGGCCCACCCCTGACGCGCGCGTATCGGCGCCGCTGACCTGGGACGAGATCGATGCCTGCGACCCTCGAGACTTCACGCTCGGCACCATGCCGTCGCGCTTCGCCGAGATCGGCGACCGGCACGCGGCCATGGACCTCCATCCGTGCTCGCTGGCGAGCCTGCTCGAGCTGTCGGCCCGCCAGGAGCGCGAGGGGCTGGGAGACGCGCCGTGGCCGCCTCATTACAAGAAGCAGCCCGGCGAACCTGCGCGGGTGCAGCCGTCGCGCGCCTCGGCAGGCTCGGCGCGCTCTGAGCCTGTCGCTCCTCGATCGGCTCGGGGCGACCGTGAGCCTCGTCGAACGGTCGAAGGGCGCCGGCGCACGCCGAAGCACCCCCTGGTCGAGATCGGGCGCGCGCGGCGCAAAGAGGATGCGCTCGCCGGTCTCGAACGCTGGCGGGCGCGTCATCCCGACGCTGCCGAGCACCTCGAGCCGGCCGACGTGCTCGTCGATGCCATGCGTGGCCGGTTCCATACCTGGACGCGCATCCGCGTGAACCTGCAGCACGTGCCGGCTGCGCTGCGGCCTGCCCCAGAGGCACTCGATCCCGACGACGAACCCGACGACTGGAGCGGCGTCAGCGTCCGCTCCGCGCCGCGCCGAAAACCTTCTCGAGCTCGTAAGGCGTCGTGACCTCGAGCTGATCGTAGCGGCAGTCCCCTGGCCTCTTGTCCGGCCGCCAGCGCTGAAAGGTCGCGGCGTGCCGAAACCGATCCCCCTGCATGTGGTCGTACTTGACCTCACACACGCGCTCAACGCGAAGCGGTTCCCACGACAGATCTTTCCCGGCGCTCCAGCGGCTCTGACCGCCAGGCATGCGGGTCATATCGCTGCCCGCCGCCGCCGCCCATTCGCGCCAGGGGTGCCCCTTCAAGGCATCTTTCCGGAGCGGAGACAGCTCCAGCGCCAACTGTTTCCGTGTCGCCATCGTGAACGACGAGGTGACGCCGACGTGGTGCAGGGCCCCCTTGTCGTCGTACAGCCCGAGCAGCAGCGACCCTACGAGCACGTCCCTGCCGGTCTTGTGCCATCGAAAGCCGGCCACGACGCAGTCGGCGGTGCGTGCGTGCTTGACCTTGATCATCGCGCGCTTGCCCGGCTCGTACGTTCCGTGCTCCGGCTTCGCGATTACGCCATCGAGCCCGGCGCCCTCGAAGCGCGACAGCCACTCCGCCGCGACGGCCGCATCGCGGGTCATCGGCGTCAGGTGAACCGGCGGCCTGGCATCCGCGAGCGCCCGCTCGAGCAGGACGCGGCGCTCGCTCTGCCGCACGGCGCGCACGTCCCGCCCGCCGACGCCAATCAAGTCGAACGCGATGAACGCCGACGGGGTCTCCTTCGCCAGCTTGGCGACGCGCGAGGCGGCCGGATGAAGCCGAAGCTGGAGCGCGTCGAAATCGAGCCCGTGGGGCGTCGCGATCACGATCTCGCCGTCGACGACGCAGCCGGCCGGCAGGTTGGCGAGAAGGGCCGCGTGCAGCTCGGGGAAGTAGCGGTCGAGCGGCCGCAGGTCCCGGCTCTGGATGAAGACGTCGGAGGTGCCGCGAAAGACGATCGCGCGAAAGCCATCCCACTTGGGCTCGTACAGGAACCCGCCGCCGGTGGGGAGCTCGTCGGTGAGCTTCGCGAGCATCGGCTCGATCGGCGGCGCGATGGCGCGGGCCATCTTCACGGCGGAATGCGGCTCCCTCAAAAAGCCTCAAGGGTACCACACCGTCTTCTCTGCGGAGCGACGGACCCGCATTCCTCCGCCGCTAGCGGGTGCGACCCAGCGACGTCATTGGCCCCAGACCGGCGGCGCGCGCCTGCGCGCTCCGGAAGGCCTGCGAGTCGCGTCGGCCCCTGCCTCCCAGGCGTCGCGCTTCACTGTCGAGCCGCGCCAGGCGATCGGCCGGCGACGGGTGGGACGCAAAGAACAGCTCGACCGAGTTCGGATCGCGGCGCTGCTGCGCCCGCAGCAGCCGCATCAGGTCCGCCATGCCCCCAGGGTCGAACCCGGCGCGCCGCATGTAGATCATCCCCTTCTCGTCGGCTTCGCGCTCGTCATCGCGGCTGAACTTCGCCATCGTCGCGTTGGCAGCAAGAGCGGCGCCGATCTCCGCGATCTGCGCTCGCCGGCTGTTGCCCAGTAACGCGTCGAGCAGGCCCAGCCCGACGCTGGTCGCAAGACCCTTGCTGAGCCGATCGGCCGCATGCCGATTCGCGATGTGCGCAATCTCGTGCGCCATGATGGCGGCGAGCTGGGATTCGTTTTCCACCGCCAGAATGGCCCCGCGATGCACCCAGACCGGCCCGCCAGGAAGCGCAAACGCGTTGATCTCGCGCGCATTGGCCACCGAGAAGCTGTATGGGTACCGGGGTCCGTCCGCCTGAGCCGCGATCGCCCGGCCGAGGCTCTGGACGTAGGCGGTCACCGCGCGGTCCCGCACCTCGGGAACCTGCTGACGGACCTCAGCCTGCGCCTGGCGTCCGATCTGAACTTCCTGTTCGACCGAGATGAGAGCGAAGGCTCCCGCGCCCGTCGCGCTGCCCACGCAGAGCCCGAGCACGAGCACGGACGCCGGTACGCGCCGCACGTGTCGTGAGCATTGGACGTGTCTCATGCGGTCTAGTCCGGCAAGGCCTGTGCCATGCGCACACCGTTCACAAATGGACTGTTTTAGCGGCCCTGGCTGTAGAGCTGACCACTTGACGCGACGCAGACGCCCGAGCTGACGAGGAAGAGTGGCGCGAAACGAGCGGTCAGTCTGGGGAAACGGATGTCCGCCCGCACTCATCGCATCGCAGGTAGATCACGGGAAGTGACTCGGAGCGCCCAATAACGCGAGCGCTCGGCACGCCGCACCTCGGACAGACCAGGCCGGATGTTGGTCGCTTGGCCATGGTTTTTCCCTCTCTTGTTTGGACGACGGGCGGGGCGAATAGGGTCCGAGGTGGTTCTGGGCTCGGTCGCGGCTACAATATCGCCTCGACGTGGCAACTTCCGGCACCCGTCTTGGCCCTTACGAGCTCATCTCGCTCATCGGTGCGGGCGGCATGGGCGAAGTCCACAAGGCCCACGACGCGCGGCTGAATCGCACGGTCGCAATCAAGATCCTCAAGCCTGATGTGGCCACGGAGGACCGCCTCCACCGGTTCGAGCAGGAAGCTCGTTCCGCGTCTGGTCTCAATCATCCTAACATCCTGACGATCCACGACGTGGGGCGCGAGGGTGACGTTGTCTACTTTGCGATGGAGTGGGTTGAAGGCCGAACGCTGCGTGAAGTGATCGCAGGCGCACGGCTGCCGATTCGGCGCGTGGTCGATCTCTGTCACCAGATCGCGGAGGGACTCGCGAAGGCGCACGCCGCCGGCATCGTGCACCGCGACGTCAAGCCCGAGAACGTCATGGTGAGCAACGACGGCTTTGCCAAAATCGTCGATTTCGGGCTGGCCAAGCTCACCGAGGCTGCCGCGGCTGTGGAAGGCCAGACCGAGACGCGGACCGTCGGCACCACGCCGGGCCTGGTCATGGGAACGGTCGGATACATGTCGCCCGAGCAGGCAAGCGGGCAGCCGATCGACTATCGCTCGGATCAATTCGCGCTCGGGCTGCTGATCTACGAGATGGCGACCCGGAAGAAGCCGTTCGACCGTCCGACCACGGCGCAATCGCTGGCGGCAACGATCGAGGCCGAGCCGCAGCCCATCGAAGCGCTGAACCCGGAGGTGCCCCCGCACCTTGCCGCGGTCGTGGCGCGCTGTCTCGCGAAAGATCCGGCCGAGCGGTATGAGTCGACGCGCGATCTCGCCCGCGATCTGCGGCAGATCCTCGACGCGCAGTCGCGCACGGGCACGACCGTGGCGGCGGTGCCTCGCAGGCCGAGAACTCGCTGGTTGGCAGCGGCGATCGGCACCGCGGTGGTGGCGGTCGCGGTCGGCGCATGGCTGTGGCGGCCGAAGCCGGCCGCGTCGATCGAGCCGCAGACGCCGCTCGTCGCCGTACGGGCCTTCCGTAATCTCTCCGCCGACGCGTCGCAAGCTTACTTCGTCGCCGGTATGACCGAGGAAATCCGGGGGCAGCTATCACAGGTATCGGCGCTGCGGCTCCTGAGCCGGAACGCGGTGGATCGGTACGGCGACGGCGACGTCCGTCGCATGGCGAGCGAACTCGGCGTCGGCAGCATTGTCGAGGGCAGCGTGAGGGTGGCGGGGAACCGCGTCCGCATCGCGGTCGAGCTCATCGACGCCTCCAATCAGCAGACGCTCTGGTCCGAGCAGTACGAACGGGAGCTCGCCGATGTGTTCGCCGTGCAAAGCGATGTCGCCCTGCGGATCGCCCGTGCCCTGCAGGCCAACCTGTCGGCCGACCAGCGCCAGCGGCTCGAACGACGGCCGACGCAGAACCTCGAGGCCTATCAGCTGTACCTGCAGTCGCAGCAGCTGGTACCCTTGTCGGATCGGTCGAAGAACCTGGCCGCAATCGAGGTGCTCCGGAGGGCGCTCGCGCTCGATCCTGCCTTCGCGACGGCCCAGGCGCGTCTCGGCTACCGGTTGATCTTCATGGGGTACTACGACAATCCCTCTTTCATCGACCAGGGCATCGTGGAGGCGGAGGCGGCACTTCGACAGAATCCATCGCTGCCGGCCGGTCACTTTGCCCTCGCGAGCGCCTACTCCATGAAGGGGTACGCCGCACGGGCGCGGCTTTCCTTCCTCCGCGCGCTCGATCTCGATCCCAACCACACCGGGAGCATGAACAACCTGTCGATCCACGAGGGCCTGTTCGGCCGTTACGATGAGGCGCTCCACTGGGGCAGGCGCGGATTCACGCTGTCGGGAAAAGGGGGGAATGACTACTACCACGTCGCGGTGCCGCTTAGTGGTCTGCGCGATGACGATCTCACGTGGCGCTGGCTCACAGACGGCGAACGCCGGTTCCCGGACGATGCTCGTATTCAGATGATGCTCGCGATGATGGAAGTGCTCCTTGGCCGAAGCGGCGACGCGGCGAGGCGCATCGAGACGGCGCTGAAACGAGCACCCGCCAACGAGGAACTGAAGATGATGCGATCGGAGGTCGCGTTCTTGACGGATTCCACCGACCTCGAGGCTGCGCTCGAGCCGCTCGTACGATCCTCGCCCGATGCCGTGCCGTCTGTCGTAGCGGAAACGGTCCGCGTGCGCTATGCGTACGCGCTGACGAAACGAGGGGACTCGGCGCGGGGGAAGGCATTGCTGGCGGATGCGGAGCGGGCCGCTCGCGGCAGAATCGAAGCCGGCAACGAGATGCCGACATGGCTCGTCGAGCTCGCGGCTGTCTATGCGCTCCGACGCGACGATGCCGCGGCGCTTGAGTGGCTGTCTCGCGCCTTCGACGCCGGTTACCGCGACTACGGCCTGCTCGAGCGCGATCCGATCTTCGCGCCACTGCGCGGCGTCGAGCGATTTCGCGGCGTGATCGACCGGATGCGACGGGATGTGGAGGCGCAGCGCCATCGGGCGAGGGAACGGGGGCTGCTCGACTTCCCGGAGCTCACGCCTGCAGTCCGACCATTTTGAGCAGCGCCAGGGCGTTGCCGCGCGTCGCGGGCCCGGGCCGCAGCCGATAGTCGAACGTCAGCTCACCTCGATCGAACCGATCTTCAAAATGCACGTTGACCGCGCGACCGCCCAGGTCGTCGACCAGACGCGTCAGCGCCAGGTCGTGAGTGGTGACGAGACCGATCGCGTGTCGCTCGACGAGCGTACGTAACGCAACGGCGGCAGCCGCCGCACGGTCACTCGAGTTGGTGCCCTGGAACAGTTCGTCGAAGAGAAACAGCAGTGGAACAGGATCTTTGGCGAGGTCGGCGACCTCGCGGATCCTCGCGATCTCGGCGTAGAAACGGGAACGTCCCGCGCGCAGCGAATCCTCGATGCGCAACGTGGCGCCGAGTCTGAGGAACGTCAACTCGAGGCGTTCCGCCCGGACCGGGGCGCCGGCCAGCGCAAGCACCGCGTTAATCCCGACGGTCCGGAGCAGCGTGCTTTTTCCCGACATGTTGGATCCGCTCACCACGAAGAGTCGGACGTCGTCGTCCAGCCGCACGTCGTTCGCCACCATTCGGTCGGCCGGAACGAGCGGATGCCTGAGACCGACGCCGTGAAACGCGCTTGGTCCCTCGTCTCTGAGCGTCGGAAACGGATCGGACGGATGCTCGTAGGCATAGGCGGCGAGCGACATCAGCGCTTCGTGCTCGCCGAGCGTCTCGATCCACACCGGCACACTCGAGCCGTGCTGACGCCGCCAGCTTTCGAGCGCCCAGGCGACCTGCATCGACCACATCAGCAGGAACGCGATGGGTCCGAAGAACTGGTTGTGCTGCCAGTCGTGCAGCTCAACCAGACGATGAAGACGTCGAATCGCTGCCGAGGCTGGTGCGCCGTGGCCGAGCGTGGACCGCAACTGCGTCAGTCGTTTCGACGCGACCGGTTCCTGCTCGATTCGAACGAGCGCCTGCGCAAGGACGTCGAGCGCACGGGAGGGGCTTTCGACCCCGTGAAGCACCTGCTCGACCCGGCTTCGGAAGGCCCACGCAAAAAGCAGCTCAATGACAAGTGTCGCCATGAAGACAACGGGACTGCCTGTGAGCCCCCACCAGATCACGGATCCAATCGCGGCACCGGCCAGCCCGTACGCGACCATTCGCGGCCACCTTCGGCGAAGCGTGATCCGACCTGTCGCCCAAGACGTGAGGGACGCCGTGTCGATGCTGCGCACCGGGGCGCCGGCGAGCTCCATGGCTTCTCGAAAATCCAGGCGGTCGCGAAGCTCCTCAACGGCTTGCTGCCGGTTCCGCACATCGGTCGGTGGCGAGGGCGCTTTCAGCCAATGTGCCAGCACGTCCTCGCCGGCCCGCGTCCGCGCCGTCGACAGCAATTCAAAGAGAGACCCGGTTCCAAAAATATCCAGATCCCGCGCATAGAGATGGGCGTCGTCGAGGAAGCGGAGTCCCGGCTCGCCTCCACCCGCCCATCGCTCTTCGATCCGCGCGATTCCGCGGTTGTAGAAATCAACGCTGCGCGCGCTCAGATCGCGGGATCTGATCACCCGGTCGTGCCAGATCATCAGTACGAGGAAGGTGACGGCCGAAAGTCCAAGCCACCAGGGGGACAAGGATCGCGAATAGGCGAGCCCCCCGAGAAGGGCGGCCACAGCCGCAACCGCGAGACGGGCATGGCTCACCCGGGCGTCCAGCCGAACCCATCGCTCGTGGGCTGCCGACCGGCTGGAGAGCCGGCCGCGGTATTCCGGGATTGCGGTTGGCATTCGTCGGACCGACGGCTCCCGCGTCGGGTGGACATCCTATAGCGGCGTCAGCGGGAGCCCGCGAGTAGATCGGCGCCTAGTACTCGGTGAAAATCCTCTGAATCTCGGCCGGGTCCTGCGTCTTCGTGAGCGCCAGCATCAGCAGGATGCGGGCCTTGACCGGCGCGAGATCGTCGGCGCCTATCCGGAACGCGCGCGTGGCCTCGTCCACGGGCACGCCCGGAGGGCCGCCGCCGCCCCGCCTCGGCGCGATACGGCCAGAGCCCGCACGCGTGCTTGTAACGACGAACACCTTCTTGCCGAGGGCGTACTGTATGCCCTCGTTCTGCGTCCCGCTCGTCGCGCCAGCGCCGGCCGAGGCGATGACGATGCCGCGCGCGCCGTTGTCCACGGCCGCCTTGATCAAGTCGCCCGGCGCGCCTTGATAGGTCATGACGACATCCACGCGTGGGAGCGCCTCAACCGAGCTGGCGTCGAATTCGCTCTTCGCCGTGTGCCGGCGCGTCACGTCCCGGGCGTACGCCACGCGATCGGCGTCAACGGTGCCCAGCACGCCGTACCCGCGCGTCTGGAACGTCTGGAGTCGCAGCGCGTCGGTCTTCGTCACCTCGCGCGCTGAGTTGATCTCGTCGTTGAGCACGACGAGCCCGCCGCGCCCGCGCGATGCGGGATCGGCGGCCGTGCGGAACGCGCCGAGCAGGTTGGCGGGCCCCTCGTAGCCGATCGCGCTCGCGTTGCGCATCGCGCCGGTCACGACGACCGGCCGGTCGTGACCGACCGTCAGGTGGAGGAAGTAGGCGGTCTCCTCGAGCGTGTCGGTGCCGCTCGTCACAACCACCCCTGCCAGTTCGGCGTCCTTACTAAAGATGTCGTTGATCCGGCGGGCCAGCTGCAGCCACTGCTCGAGCGTCAGCGCGCTGCTCGCCGTGTTCGCGAACTGCTCGAACTCCGGCCGGACGTAGCGGTGCAGCCCGGTGACGGACTTGACCAGCTCCTCGGCGGTCAGCCGCCCGCCGTTGCGGTTCGAGATGGTGCCGCCGGTGGCCACGAGGCGGACCCGGGGCAGCTCGGCGACAGGCCGCTCGACGCGGTCCGGCACAGGTTGCGCGGCCGCCTGAACGGCGCAGGCGGCGAGGCAGGAGAGAGCGAGGAGGCACGCGCGCCGACGCGTGGGGAGGGGACTCACGACGCTCTGAAGGCAGCGCGGTGGGCACGGCCGAGCCACTCGGTCAGCTGCCGCGCCGCGTCCTCGGGCGTCGCGCCGTAGAACGGCATCAAGGCGCACGATCCGCCGGGCACGCGCACGAGCTGCGCGCGCCACTGCCCGGTCGAGACCGCCGACACCTCGATGCGGTACTCACGGCCGTTAATGGTTTCTTCGAAGCGATGAATGGTCACGACGGGAATGAGACGCCAGTACGACGGACGCGCAATTCTTAGCGGCGCGTGGAGGGAGATCAAGCGAAAGCAGACGCGAAGGCGGCTCCACACGGGCGCGACCCGCCGCAGACCGCGCGCGCAGGCCGCAAGAAAATTCGCGGTGTCGGACCGTGCACAGCGCTTCCACCATGCTTCCACATGATTTCCACAGGCACAGTCGCGTCGCCGCCGCCGAAGCCGTGCCGAACGCAGCCTTGAGCGCGGAGCCGGGACCGTGGCAGACTTAGGACCCGGCCATCCGATGTCACGGGTCCAGACGCGGCGACGCGTCGCGCCCTTCGTCGCGCTGGCGCTGGCGCTCGCGCTGGCGCCCGCCGGCGCGCGCGCGGACGTTGCCGTTCTCTACCGCATCTTCCTGACCGACGGCACCGCGCTCGCGAGTTACGGCGAGTTCGCGCGCGTCGCCGACAAGGTCGTCTTCTCGATGCCGCTCGGCGGAACGCCGGCCGAGCCGCGCCTCGAGCTGGTCAGCGTGCCCGCGGCCAAAGTCGACTGGCCCGCGACTGAGCGATACGCCGACGCCGCCCGAGCCTCGCATTACGGATCCACGCGGGGCGAGAGCGACTACGCGCGGCTGACCTCCGAGGTTGCCGTCGCGCTGAACGCCATCGCCGCGGCCGCCGACGATCGGTCGCGGCTGCAGATCGCCGAGAACACGCGGCGGCACGTCGCCGAATGGGCGCGGGCCAGCTACGGCTACCGGACGTTCGACATCTCCCAGATCTCCGGGATGTTGGACGAGCTGGTGTCCGAGCTGCGCGTCGCGAACGGCCAGCCGCGATTCGACCTCAACCTCGTCGCGACCGTCGGCCCGCCCCCCGCCGTGCCGCTCCTCGCGGCACCGACGTTCCGCGAGAGCGTCCAGCAGGCGCTGGCGGCCGCGAAGCACGCCGCGGATCCGACAGAGCGCACGACGCTCCTCGAGTCTATCGCCCGCGTGCTCGACGGCGTCGACGAGGCGCCGGGGGCGTGGCGCGCGCCAATACGCGCGCGAGTCTCGTCGGAGCTGGCGATTGAACGGGACGTCGACGCTCGCTACGCCGCGATGGCGCGGCGATCGCTCGTACGGGCGGACGAGCGCGCCTCCTTCGCAGATGTGCGCGGCGTCCAGGGCATCGTGTCGCAGGCGCTCAAGGAGGACGATCGGCTCGGGCGCCGGCGGCCCGGGCAGATGGGAGCGCTGCTCGCCTCGCTCGATGACCGGCTCGACGCGGCGCGCCGACTCCGGCTGGCGCGCGACCGGTGGGGCGAGCGGGCTGACGAGTACCGCTCGTATCGCAGCGGCATTCGCGGCGCGATGGCGGCGCTCTCTCGCTCGAGGACCTGGCTCGAGGACATCCGCGCGCTTGCCGGCCCCAACGTGAAGGCACTGACAACGCTGGAGTATCGTGTCGCGGTCGCAGTGGGAAAGCTCGCCGCGCTGAGGCCTCCCTCCGGGCTCGAGCCGGTGCACGCGCTCGCCGGGAGCGCGCTGCAGCTCGCGGGCAACGCCAGCCGCGCCCGGCGACGCGCCATCTCGTCCGGCGACCTGAACACCGCCTGGGAGGCGTCGTCGGCCGCCGCCGGCGCCCTGCTCCTGCTCGGACGCGTCGTAGAGGATCTCGACCGCGCTCTCCAGCCCCCTTCACTTCGGTGATCAGTCCCCGTCAGACCACGCTCGTGCGCGCGCCCGGACTTCGGCCGTTCCGGCGCGCGATTGCGGACGCCGTGTTGGCGGCCCCGGCTCGGGGCGCCGCGGGCGGCGTTGCGGTGATCGTCCCTACGAAGGCGGCGGGCGACCTCCTTCGGCGCACGCTCGAACGCGAGCCGACGGCCGAAATCATGACGCGCGACGAGTTCTACGAGCGGCTGCACGCGGGTCTCGACGCGCCGCAGCAGCTGACCGCGTTTGATCGCGAGGTACTCCTGCGG
>JBOGJB010000147.1:0-9948 GCA_050745085.1 Vicinamibacterales bacterium | reverse complement strand
GCCCGGAGGAACGCGTCCGAGACGTCGTCCACGTAGACGAAATCGCGGAGCTGAGATCCGTCCCCGAAGATCTGAATCTCGCGCCCTTCGACCGCGAGCCGGATGAACCACCCGATGAACCCCTGCCGGCTGTGCCGTATGAGCTGCCGCGGGCCGAACACGTTGTTGTAGACGAGGTGGTAGTACTCGCCAGCCGCCTTGTTGATGCCGTTGATGTCGGTGGGCCGCACCAGGTGGGTTTCGTCCACCGGCAGCCGCTCGGGCCGCCCGTACACCTGGCGCGTCCCGGCGAAGACTATCTTCACCTGGCGGTTGTGGCGGCGGCAGGCCTCGAGCATCGTGAGTTGACCGCGGCAGTTGATCTCGAGGTCGGTCTGCGGATCCGTCATGCTGTCGATGTGGCTGACCTGTCCGGCGAGGTTGAAGATCACCTCGCGCTCGCGCACCAGGTAGTTCATCGTGCTCTCCTGGCGCACGTCTGCCACGTTCACCCGCAGGCGATCCTCGATTCCGGCGATGTTGAACAGATTCCCGCCGTAGTCGGGGATGAGCGAATCGACGAGCAGGACGTCGGCGCCCAGCTCGACGAGGCGTCGCGCGAGGTTGCTGCCGATGAAGCCGAGGCCGCCGGTGACGAGCACCCGGCGCCCGCGGTAGAACCCGAGGTGGTCGATCACGAGGAGTGCTTGCCGCGGTCGCCGGCGACGGCCGTGCGCGGCACATCTGCGCGGTCGCGCAGGTGCTCGCGCCGCACGACCAGCGCGATCCAGAGCTTCAGCACGTCGATCGCGGTCCGCCCCATCCGCCGGAAGTTGAAGAATTGCGAGCGCCCGTACGCACGGTGAAAGTGGTGGACCGGCACCTCGGCAATCCTGAAGCCGGCGTCGTGGATCTTCTTCATCATCTCCAGGCAGATGACGCCGCTGCTCTTCTCGAGCCGCACGCGATCGAAGATCGCGCGGCGCATGAGCCGGAAGTCGCAGTCGACGTCGCGCATCCGAAGCCCGAACGCCAGCTTGACGGCGTGGTGATACAGCCGTCCAATCACGATGCGGTGCCAGGGATCGGAGCGGCTGATCTTGTAGCCGTTGACGAGATCGACCTCCGGCGTGATGCGCCGCCAGAGCAGCTCCAGCTCGGCCGGGTCGTACTGCGCGTCGCCGTCGGTGTAGAAAATCAGCTCCTTGCTCGCGGCCTCGAAGCCGCTGCGCAATGCGCCACCGTAGCCCCGGTTGCGCTCGTGCTGGATGATTCGCACCTCGGGATAGAGCCGTGCCAGCTCGTCGAGGATGGAGGCGGTTCTGTCCTTGCTGCCGTCGTTGACGACGATGACCTCGAAGTCGGACGTCAGCCGGCGCGCCGTCTGGACGGCCGTGACGACCATGCTTGCGATGGTCCCGCTATCGTTGTACGCCGGAAAGAAAACAGAGAGCCCCGCCGTCGCTGGCATCGCGCGGGTGGCCATGTCGAAGCGTCAAACGTTAGCACGCGGCGACTTGCCCGGCAAGGATCGCACGCGCAGCCGCCACGGCGCGACGAGCGATTCGACGAGCACCCGGCCCGAGAGCTTCGACTGTCCTTCGCGCCGCTCCACGAAGATGATCGGCACTTCGCCGATGCGGCATCCCCGCCGCGCCGCCTCGAACAGCGTCTCGACGAGAAACGCGTAGCCGTCCGAGACGACCTCGCCGAGCGGGATCCGCGCGAGCGCCTCGCGCCGCCAGGCCCGGAACCCGCTCGTGCAGTCGCGGGCCGAGAGGCCCGTGACCGCGCGGATGTACCGGTTGGCCGTCGTGCTCAGCACGATCCGCCGCAACGGCCAGTTCACCACGCTGATTCCGTTCAGATACCGCGAGCCGATCACGAGGTCGTACTGGATCGTCGCGGCGACGAGCGTGGGCAGGTGGTCCGGGTTGTGCGACAGGTCCGCGTCCATCTGACAGATGACGTCCGCGCTCCCCGACGCCAGCGCGCGCTGCATCCCGTCCACGTACGACCGGCCCAGCCCGCGGACTCCCTGGCGATGCACGACCTCGACCCGCCCGGGCCACTGCCGCGCCAGCTCGTCGGCGACCTGGCCCGTGCCGTCCGGCGAGCCGTCGTCCACGATCATCAGTCGATAGCCCTTATGGCCGAGGACCGCCGGGACGAGCAGCGGCAGGTTCTCCCGCTCGTTGTAGGTCGGAACGATCACCTGCACGTTCACGAGCGTCCCTCGGAGCGGAGCGCTGAAATCTGCTCCGACACGAGCGCGACCAGAAAGACCACGACGGAGAAGAGGATCAGCAGCACCGAGGAATTCGTGATGTGGCGCTGCGTGGCGATCGTCCAGAGGGCATAGCCGGCGCCGAGGGCGAACGACGCCGCGCTGATCGGGAGAAAGATGCGCATGGGGCTGAAGATCGTCATGACGCGGGCGAGAATCAAGAAGAACTTGATGCCGTCCCGCGACATGCGGACCTTCGACGACCCGACCCGCGCCGCCGCCTGGGTCGGCACGAACGTCACGTTGTAGCCCGCCTTCACGAACGCCAGCGTCGTCGTCGTCGGCGTCGAGAAGCCGTTCGGCAGGAGGTGCAGGAACTCGCGCAGGTACTCGCGCCGCGCGCCGCGAAGACCCGAGGTCAGGTCCGGAATGTCGCGGCCGGTCAGGTACGTCGCAATCCAGTTCAGACTGGCGTTCCCAACCTTGCGGACGATCGTCGCGTGGGTGGACGGATCGCGCGCACCGACGACGAGGTCGTACTCGCCCAGGGCCGAGACGACGCTCAGCGCGTCCTCGACACGGTGCTGGCCGTCGGCGTCGAGAATCAGGACGTACTCGCCGTCTGCGTGGCGGAGGCCGGTCTTCACCGCAGCGCCGTTCCCCTTGTTGTAGGGATGCCGGATGACGCGCGCCCCGGCCGCGGCGGCCCGCGCGCCCGTGTCGTCCGCCGAACCGTCGTCCACGACCAGAATCTCGCGCCAGCGGCCCGCGCGCGCGAGCGCCGACACGACCTCCGCGATGACCGCGGCTTCGTCGTACGCGGGAATGACGACGGAGACGGTGTCCGGGTGCGCCATCAGGTGGCGAAGCGGAAGTTGATCACGTCGCCGTCCTGAACCACATAGTCCTTTCCCTCGAGGCGCAGCTCGCCGTGGTCGCGGCAGTCGGCGATCGACCCGCGCGCGATCACATCGCCGTAGCGTGCCACTTCGGCGCGGATGAAGCCGCGCGCGATGTCGCTGTGAATCTCGCCCGCCGCCAGTTGCGCCGGGGTGCCGCGCGGGATCGACCAGGCCCGGCACTCGTCTTCCCCGACGGTGAAAAACGAGAGGTAGCCGAGCAGATCGTAGCTCGCGCGGATGACCCGATCCAGCCCCGACTCGGCGAGACCGAGGTCGGCAAGGAAGGCCGCCGCGTCGGCGGCGTCAAGTTGGGCGATTTCCAGCTCGATCTTGGCGCAGACGGTCACCTCCCGGGTGTTGTCGGTCCGGCTGAAGCCGGACGCTACAGGTGATTGGTTGTCGTGTCCTGATGGGTTGTCATGTCCGGCTTTTGCCGGACCAAAGTCGTCTTCGTCGACGTTGAGAACGAGCAGCAGCGGCTTGGCCGAGAGGAACTGAAAGCCGCGGAGCCGCTTCGCCTCGTCGGGCGCCAACTCCAGGGCGCGGAGCGACTGCCCCGCCTCGAGCGCCGCGCGGCAGCGGACGAGAATCTCCTGCTCTTTCTTCAGCTCCGCCGACGCGGACTTCTTCAGGTCCTTCTCGAGCCGCTCGAGCCGACGCTCGGCGACGCCGAGGTCGGCGAGGATCATCTCCTCCTCCATCGCGCGCGCGTCGCGCGCGGGGTCGATCGATCCCTTCGGGTGTGGGACCGCCTCGTCGCGGAACAGCCGCAGCACGTGCACGAGCGCGTCAGCATTGCGGAACGGCGCGACGTCGAGGAGCGATTCTGCCGTGCCGGCGCGCGTCGCGGCCAGGTCGGCAAACTCGACCGTCGCCGGCATCCGCTTCCTGGGGTTGAAGAGCGCGCTGAGACGGTCCAGCCGCTCGTCCGGCACGCGCGAGACGCCGACGTTCGCCTCCGCCCTCTGGCCCGGGCGTGGAGCGCCGTGGGCGCTCGTCAGAAGCTGGAAGAGGGTGGTCTTGCCGGTCGAGGATAAACCTACGAGTCCTGCGCGAAGCATCGAACTGCGCATCGTAGCACGCACTGGCTGCGCGCCCCCAGGCTTTCGCCTGTTTGTTCGCCGGGCGAAGATTCAGCGCAACTCCATGTAAATCTGGATTTGCGGTTGACACGGCCGAGATCCCTCTTTAGACTCGCCGTGGTTCAGCGTGGAGTGAAGTGGACTAAAGCGCCGTGCTCCGGGGCAACTACGCCGCCAAGATCGATGACAAGGGGAGGCTCAAGATCCCCAACGCCTTTCGCGCGCTCGTCCAGAAGGAGCACGGCTCCGACCTGTTCGTGACGAGCGTGACGGGGGAATCGGTCCGGGTCTACCCGATGGCGGTCTGGAACGAGATCGAGGAGAAGCTTGCGCGAGTCCCGACCACACACCCGGCGCGGCTGAAGTTCTTCGACCGGGTCAGCTATTACGGCCAGTCCGCGGCGTTCGACGGGCAGGGCCGCGTCCTGATTCACACGCGGCTGCGGGAGTCGGCGGGGATGGCCGGCGAGGTGGACGTGCTCGGTCACTACAACTACCTCGAAGTCTGGAACCACGAGCGGTTCCTCGCGAAGCTCCAGCGCGATCCGTTCAGCGACGACGACGCGCGTGCCCTCGCGGACTTTGGGATCTAACTCTCTATATGACGCCTTTGCACGAGCCGGTCATGGTCGCCGAAGCGGTCGAGGTGCTCGCCCCCGCGCGTGGCGGCCTCTACCTCGACTGCACGGTCGGGCTTGGCGGGCATGCGCGGGCCATCCTCGAGGCGGGCGCGTCGCGGCTGATCGGGCTGGATCGGGATCCGGAGGCGCTGGCTGGCGCAATGGCCGCGCTGGCGCCGTACACCGACCGCGTCGAGCTCGTGCACGCGGACTATCGGGACACCGAGTCGATTCTGGCGGTGCGCGGGATCGCCGCGGTTGACGGCGCCCTGGCCGATCTCGGCGTGTCGTCCATGCAGCTCGACGCGGGGGGCCGCGGGTTCAGCTTCCGGCGCGACGAGCCGCTCGACATGCGGATGGATCGGTCGCAGGGGCAGACCGCGGCCGACCTTCTCCGCGACGTGCGGGAAGAGGACCTGGCGGACGTCATCTTCCAGTTCGGCGAGGAGCGCTACTCGCGCCGCATCGCGCGCGCCATCGTCAGCGCCCGCCGCGCGGCGCCGATCGTGAGGACCGGCCAGCTCGCGGCGATCGTGCGGCGATCGATTCGGTCGCGCGGGCACCAGCGGATCGACCCGGCGACACGGACATTCCAGGCGCTGCGGATCTGGGTGAACCGCGAGCTGGAAGACCTCGACCTGTTTCTGACCGGCGCGGCGCGGCTGCTCGCGGTCGGCGCGCGCCTGGTGGTGATCAGCTTCCACTCGCTCGAGGACCGAATCGTCAAGCAGACCTTCCGCGCGCTCGCGGGTGGCGGGGCGGCGCTGCGACTGTTGACGAAGCGGCCGGTCGCGCCGTCGGAGGGCGAAGTGGCGCGCAATCCGCGGGCGCGCAGCGCCAAGCTGCGCGCGATCGAGAGGTTCGCATGAGCGCGGTCGATTTCGAGTACGCCGTCCGCAAGGACGTCCGGAACAACCCCATCGTCCGCGAGGTGGACGAGGCACGGCAGCGCGAGCTGTGGCGGTCGGTCGGCATCGGCGTGCTGCTCGGCGGCCTGCTGCTCTTCTCCGCCTGGCAGCACTTCGAGCTGCTGCGTCACGGCTACCGCATCGAGCGGATGCAGCAGGAGCGCGCCGCCGAGGAGGAGATCCGCCGGCACCTCACGGTGGAGATCGAGACCCTGCGGGATCCGAAGCGGATCGAGTCGCTCGCGATCCAGAAACTGCGGATGGTGCCCCCCGCCGAGGGCGAGGCCATCATCATCGAGCGGGTCGCTGCGCCGGACCCGCCCGACAAGTCCGTCGTCGCATCCAGGTAACGGCACGGGGACCCGCGTGAACGACCTCAAACCCCCACCCTCGGCGCCAACCCACTGGCGGACGACCGTGCGCGCGCGCGTCGAGGTGGCGGCCGCGCTGTTCGGCGTATGGGGCCTGGGCATCGAAGCCCGGCTCTTCTACCTGCAGGTCGTGCAGCACGGCGATCTGACGACGCGCGCCGAGCGGCAGCAGCTGCGCACGATCGAAGCCCCGGCCAAGCGCGGCGAGATTGTGGATCGTGACGGCCACATCCTTGCCTACAGCGTCGATGCCGAATCGGTCTACGCGGTTCCCGCCGAAATCGCGAAACCCGAAGAGGCCGCCAGGCGGCTCTGCGCCGCGCTCGAGGACTGCTCTTCGCGCGATCGCCGGGCCCTGGCCGATCGGCTCTCGCGCCAGCGCGCGTTCGCGTTCGTCAAGCGTCAGGTCTCGCCGGACGAGGCGCGGAAGGTGGCCGCGCTCGGCCTCGACGGCGTCGGCTTCGTCAACGAAACCCGCCGCTACTACCCGAAGCTGGACCTGGCCGCGCACCTCCTCGGCTACGTCGGCACCGACGGGCAGGGGCTCCACGGCGTCGAGGCGGCGTACGACGCAGTCATTCGCGGCCGCGCGGGACGGGTCCTGATTCAGGCCGACGCACGCCGCCATGCTGTCACGAGCCGCGTCGAGCGCCCGCCGACCGCCGGCGCCACCCTCGAGCTGACGATCGATCAGTACGTCCAGCACATCGCCGAGCGCGAGCTGCGCGCCGGCGTGGAAGAGCATCGCGCGGCGAGCGGCACCGTGATCGTCATGGATCCCCAGTCCGGGGAGATCCTCGCGCTCGCGAACTGGCCGACGTTCAACCCGAACGCGTTCAACCGCTCGCCCGCCGCGCACCAGCGCAACCGGGCGATCCAGGACATCTACGAGCCCGGCTCGACGTTCAAGATCGTCACGTCGGCCGCCGCGATCGAAGAGTCCGTGATGGGGCTCGACGCGCCGATTGACGTGAGCGCGGGCATGATCCGCTTCGGCGCGCGTCAAATCGACGACGTGCACACCTACGGGACGCTGTCGTTCACCGACGTCATCGTCAAGTCGAGCAACGTCGGCGCGATCAAAATCGGGCTCAGGCTGGGACCCGAGCGGCTCAGCCGCTACGTGCGCCGGTTCGGCTTCGGCGAGACGCTGGCTCCGGACTTCCGCGGGGAGAGCGCCGGCATCGTCTGGCGGCCGGAAACCCTGAACAACAGCGCGCTCGCGTCGGTCTCGATGGGCTACCAAATCGGCGTGACCCCTCTGCAGATGGCGTCGGCGGTGAGCGCCATCGCCAACGGGGGGGAGCTCGTCCAGCCCCGAATCGTGCGCGCCGTCATCCGCGACGGCCAGCGCACCGCGACACCCCGCCAGGTGCTTCGCCGTACGGTCAAAGCCGACACGGCTGCGGCGCTGACGGGCATCATGGAGGCAGTTGTCGAGCGCGGCACCGGCGAAACGGCGCAGCTTGCCGGGCACCAGGTCGCCGGGAAGACCGGCACGGCCAGCATGCTCGTCGCCGGGCGGTACTCCCACTCGGAGTATCACTCGTCGTTTGTCGGCTTCGTGCCGTCCCGGCGGCCGGCGGTGACGATTCTCGTCGTCATCGACTCGCCGCACGGCAAGGGGTACTACGGCGGTGTGGTCGCGGCGCCGATCTTCAAGCGGATCGCCGAAGCGACGCTGCGGCACCTCGGCGTGCCACCGACCGTCGATCCGATCCCGGCGGTAATTGCCACGCGCGCGACCGCGCCGGCGGAAGCGGCCCGTCCGGCGTCCGCGCGGCCGGCGGCGCTGCTCGACGCCGGTCCGCTGACAGCGGCGCACGGCCTGATGCCCGACCTGCGCGGCATGAGCGCGCGGGAAGCGCTCCGCACCCTCGCGCAGATTGGCATGGCGGCGCGCGTCTCGGGAGACGGATTTGTCGTCGATCAACGTCCCGTGCCGGGCGCTCCCCTCGAGCGCGGCGACACCTGCACGCTCGCGCTCAAACGGCTCGCGCCCGCCGCGGGTCCCGTCCGGGGAACATCCCAGTGACGCTCGGCGAGCTCGTGTCGGCCGCTCCGTCGGCGGCGCAGCCGGCGGGGGACGGCGAGGCCTTTCGACAGATCTCGGGGCAGGCGCTCGCACGTCCCGTCACATCGGTCGCGTACGACTCGCGGCAGGTCGTACCTGGCGCGGTCTTCGTCGCGATGCGCGGGCAGAAGACTGACGGCCTCGCGTACGTGCGTCAGGCGATCGATCGGGGTGCCCTCGCGATCGTGGCCGAAACACCGGCACCGCCCGACATCGCGGCGCGCGGCGTGGGGTGGATTCAGGCCGCCGACGCGCACCTCGCGCTCGCGGAGCTGGCTGCCGCGTTCTACGGCCATCCGTCCCGCGAGCTGCTGCTCATCGGCATCACGGGCACGAACGGCAAGACCACGACCTCCTATCTCGTGTGCTCGATCTTCGACAGCGCCGGCGTGCCGTGCGGCCGGATCGGCACCGTCGGTTACCGGTTTCCGGCCCGATCCGGTGCCACGAACGGGGAGGAGCGCGAAGCGGCGCGGACGACGCCCGAGGCGCCGGATCTGCAGGCGATGCTGCGCGAGATGGTGAACCGCGGCGCAGGGGCCTGTGCGATGGAGGTCTCGTCGCACGCGCTGGTGCTGCGCCGCGCGGATGGCCTTCGCTTCGCGGCCGCGATCTTCACCAACCTGACGCGTGATCACCTCGATTTCCATCGGGACATGGAGTCGTACTTCGCGGCGAAGCGCCGTCTCTTCGAGATATTGCCCGAAGGGGCACCGTCGGCGGTCAACCTCGACGATCCGCGCGGCGGTGTCGTCGCCGCGACGGCGTCGCGTCCCGTGACCTATGCCATCGATCGCCACGCGGACGTGACGCCCGGACCGCTCGCGCTGTCGCTCGACGGCCTGACGTTCGACGCGAGGACGCCGCGCGGGACGCTGCGCCTTCGATCCCGGCTGGTCGGACGGCCGAACGTCTACAACATCCTCGCGGCGGTCACCTGCGCGGTCGCGCTCGACGCGCCGCTCGGCGCGATTGAAAAGGGGATCGCAGCGCTCGAGCAAGTGCCGGGCCGCTTTCAGGTCGTCTCCGGTCCGGGCGATGACGTCCGCGTCGTCGTCGACTACGCGCACACCGATGACGCGCTGAAGAACCTGCTCGAGACCGCGCGGCCGCTCGCCGGCGGCCGCGTGATCACGGTGTTCGGCTGCGGCGGTGATCGCGATACGACGAAACGGCCGCTGATGGGCGCCGTCGCCGCGCGGCTGAGCGATCTCGTCGTCGTCACGTCGGACAACCCGCGGTCGGAGGACCCGGAGCGGATCATCGAGGACATCAAGCGCGGGCTGGTGCCGGGACGGGTGCCCTGGCTCGCGATCGCCGACCGCGCGCAGGCGATCGAACGCGCGGTGAAGGACGCGCGGACCGGCGATCTCGTGCTCATCGCCGGGAAGGGGCACGAGACGACGCAGACGATCGGCAGCCGCATCCTGCCGTTCGACGACGTGGACGTCGCGCGCGCGGCGCTCGTGCGGCGGCGCACCGGCTCGCATGTCGGGTGACCCGGTTGCGGTGACCGCCGGCATGCTGGCAGAGGCGGCGGGAGGACGGCTGGTTGGCGGAGACGGCGGACGCGTGATCGGCGGCATCTCAATCGATTCGCGGACGGTCGCGCCGGGCGATCTGTTCTTCGCCATTCGCGGGGAGCGGCTCGACGGACATACCTTCATCGGCGCCGCGTTCGAGCGCGGCGCGATGGGCGCGGTCGTCAGCGACGGCGCCGCCGCGCGGGGACCCGAGGGCGCCATTCTCGTCCTCGTGGACGACACGACGCGCGCCCTGCAGGCG
>JBOGJB010000146.1:0-5209 GCA_050745085.1 Vicinamibacterales bacterium | reverse complement strand
GAGCAGCCCTGACGGGCTTCCGCCACAAGGAGCGATGAGACGGGGCCCACGCACGCCGCCGCTGCCGCGCACGCCGAGACCGTCCCCGCCGCCGCCGCGGAAGCCGCCGCGGCCACCGGCGCGCCCGCGGCATCCAGCGCCGCCGCATACGCAGCGTCCGCAGCCGCTCAGCCCTCCTGCCCCGCCTCGCACAACGCATCCGACGACGGTGGCGCGCATTCTGGACGAGGGTGACCGGACGCTCCTCGACGTGGTCGACAGCCTGCTCAACCGGGGCGTCGTCGTAAACGGCGAGGTCGTCCTGGCCCTGGCCGGGGTCGATCTCGTCTACCTGCGGCTCTCGGTTCTGTTGTGTGCTGCCGACCGGGTGCTGGGGCCCCGCGGGAAGAAATGAAGGCGGTTCCGCGCGGCCGGTACGTCTATGCCATCGTCCGCGGATCCGCCGTCGCGCCACGCGCGCGCGGCATCGGCGGACGCGCGCTGGTGCGCGTGCGCGCCGGACGAGTCGCCGCGATCGCCGAGCCGATGGAGCGGCCGCCGGCCGTGGCGGTTGAGCGGCTCGAGGCGCAGGAACGGCTGGTCCGGCGGCTGGCGGCGCGGCACGCGGCGATTCTGCCCGCGCGGTTCGGATCGCACACGAAGGACGAGGCGGAGCTGCAATCGATCCTCCGGATCCAGGGCGCGTCGCTCGCTCGCGGCCTCACGCGCGTCCGCGGCGCGGAGCAGATGATTCTTCGATTGCACTTCTCTGAATCGAGTTCGGGCCCGGGCGTCCCGGGGCCCGGGTCCGGGTCCGGGTCAGGAACCGCGTATCTCCGCCGTCTGGCCGGAGCTGACATTCCGTTGCTGGCGGCGATCCGCGCGGCGCTCGCGCGGCTGCGGATTGTCCGTGGCGAGCGGGTCGAGTTGCAGCAGACGTCGCTCTCCGTCTATCACCTCATCAGCCGTGGAGACTCCCGCCGTTACTCGAGCGCCGTGTTCGAGGCGACCAGCCGCGAGTCTGGCGTCGCCGCGATCGTCAGCGGGCCCTGGCCGCCATACGCCTTTGCGCCGGACCTGATCGAATGAGCAGGCGTCGATCTCGACGGGCGCCGACGCGGTCCCGACGGCGGACGCGGGCCAAGGCACGCCCCACGTCACCGGGCGCGGCGCGCAGGTCCGTGGACGTCCTCGAGCCGGATCTCCGGGCCATCCGCCGGGAGCTCGCACGCGCAGCCAAGGCCAGCGGTCCGCCCCGGTGGAACGCGGATCCCGAAGATGTTCGCAGATCCGTCGTGAAGCTCGTGCTCACGCTCGTCGAGCTGCTTCGCAAGCTGATGGAGCGTCAGGCGATCCGACGTATGGAAGAGGGCACGCTCACCGACGAGGAAACCGAGAAGCTCGGCACGTCGCTCATGCGCCTGGAAGAGGCAATCCGCGAGATCGGCGCGCAGTTCGACCTGCGCCCGGAGGATCTCAATCTGGATCTCGGGCCTGTGGGAAAGCTGATGTGAAGGCACCAGGCATGAGGCACTCGTTCCGCGAAACAGACTGGCCACTCTCGTCCAGTAGCAGAATGCCTATCGCCTAGCGCCCAGTGCCAACGTTGAACTCATAACAGCCGGGCGTTACGAGCAGCCGGCCGTCGGGCGTGAAGAAGAGACTCGTCGGTGAGACGATCCCGGTCGCGTTGAACTGCACCGTTCGCCGCTTGTCGCCGTCGCTGTCGTAGACGTATGTGTACGGCACCGCGAGCGCGATCCAGAGGTTGCCGTCGCGATCGACGGCCGCGGTGCGCACGGTCGGCAGGATGAGCGGCAGCTCGCGTCCCTCGCCCTGGCCGCCCCGCCGCGGCCACGACGTCGGCATCGCCGCGAGGACGCCGTCGAGCTCCGGTCCCTCCACGTGCCGCTCGTAGAGCAGCCGGCCCTGCCCGTCGTAGCGCCGGAACATGGGCACGCCAGCCTGAAACACGAAGTAGAACCCGCCCTTCGGATGCGCGAGCGGCAGCCCGACGTTCAACGCGAGGTGCACGTCGCGGTCGTGCTCATGCCCAGTCGGGCGGTGGAGACCGATATTCCGCAACGGCGTGCCGGAGAGGCCGAACTCCATGAAGAGCGCCCCCGATTCCGGCTGGTTCATCAGGATTGACCGGCCGGTGAACTGCAGCGACCCGAGGCCGTTGAGGACGACGCTCCCGAGGGTGATGCGCGGCGCCGCCCGGCCCGGAAGCGTGAATCCGCCGAGGCGGGTGCCGTCCGGCCCGAAGAGCTGGACGCGCTCGACGTTGTTGGGTGCGTCGGCGACGACAAACGTGCCGCCCGGGTCGAGGTCGAACGCGGTCGGCTCGATGATGCGCCCTTCCTCCTGGCCGATCTGAACGATCTTGATCGCCGCGCTCAGCGCTTCGTCGATTCGATAGACGGTGTGGGCGCGGCGATCGAAGACGTAGTGCGTGCCGTCGCGCGACTGCTGGAAGTTGATCGGTTCGATAAAGAGGCCGGCGAGGTGCGCCGGCACGCCGCCAGAGGACTTGAGGACGTCGACGCGCGGTGGCGCCGCGGCGGCAATGGCGAGCAGCAGTAGAGGGGTCAGCCCCCTAATACCGCGCCGTTTCGAGTATCGCCGTGAGCACATCGGCCGCCTGAGGCAGGATCGCCTCCTCCAGGTCGGGCGCGTACGCGACCGGTGTGTCGAGCGCCGCGACACGCCGGACTGGTGCGTCGAGGTACTCGAACAGATCGCCCGCGATGCGCGCCGCCAGCTCGGCGCCGAAGCCGCACGTCAGTTGATCCTCGTGGGCGATGATCACCCGGTTCGTGCGCCGCACGGCCTCGGCGATACCGTCCCAGTCGAACGGCGCGATCGTGCGCAGGTCGATGATCATCGCGCTGACGCCGTCCTTCTCGGCCTGTTGGGCCGCCAGCAGCGACCGCTGCACGAGCGCGCCCCAGGTCAGCACGACGACGTCGGTTCCCTCGCGGCGGACTGCCGACCGGCCGAACGGGATCATGAATTCGGGCCCCTGATACTCGCCCTTGTTATAGGTCTGGCGGTACAGGTGCTTGTGCTCGAGGAAGAGGACCGGGTCGTCGCAGCGGATCGCCGTGCGGAGCAGCCCCGCGGCGTCGACGGCGTTGGACGGGAACACGATGCGCAGACCCGGACAGTGCGCGAAGATGCTCTCGCCCGACTGGCTGTGATACGGCGCCCCGCCGCGCAAGTAGCCGCCGATCGCGACCCGCACGACGGCCGGGCAGGAGAACTCGTTGTTCGACCGATAACGCAGCATCGACATTTCGTCGCGGAGCTGCATCATCGCCGGCCAGATGTAGTCGAAGAACTGAATCTCGGCGACCGGCTTCAGGCCCCGCGTCGCCATCCCGATGGCGCGCCCGACGATGCTCGCCTCGGCGAGCGGGGCATTGAAGACGCGGTGACCACCATAGGCGCGCTGCAGGCCGTGCGTGACCTTGAACACGCCCCCTTTGCCAGGGACGGTCCCGAGCGCCCCTTCACGGCTGCAGTCGGCGACGTCCTCGCCGAAGACCACGAGGCGCGGCTCGCGCGCCATCTCGTCCTTCAGCGTCCGGTTAATCGCCGCAACCATGGTGTCCGGCTTTCCCTCGGGGGCCGCCGGCGTGTCGAACGCCTTCGATGTCGGATCGACGTCGGGCGAGTAGACGTAGAGCGTTGCCGTGTCCTTGGTCGGCTTGGCGGCGGCGAGCGCGCGCTCGATCGCCCGCGCGATCTCGGCTTCCACGTCGGCGGCAATCGACTCGAGGTCAGCGTCGGTCGCAAGCCCCTCGCGCTTCAGGAACGCCGCAAACGACGGAATCGGATCGCGCTTCGCTTCCGCCGCCCGCTCGTCGGATGTCTTGTACAGCTTCTCGTCATCCGACAACGAATGCGAGTACGGCCGGATGACCTTCGCGTGGACGAACGCCGGGCCCTTCCGCTCGCGCGCGTAGGCGACGGCCTCGTTCATGACGCGGTAGCTGGAGATCGGATCGGTGCCGTCCGTGCGGAGGACCTTCAGTCCGGGGAAAGACTCAACGAGCCGCGAGATATCCCCGCCCGGGGTCTGCACTTCCACCGGGACGGAGATCGCGTAGCCGTTGTCCTCGACCAGATAGACGACTGGGAGCTTCCGCACGCAGGCCGTGCTCAGTGACTCCCAGAACTCTCCCTCGCTCGTCGTCCCTTCGCCGATCGACACGTAGACGACTTCGTCTTTGTGATACCGCTTCTGGCGGTCCGGGATGGACTCGATCCGCTCGTAGAGCAGCGTCGCGTCGGCGCATCCGATCGCCTGCAGGCACTGCGTACCGGTCGGGCTCGATTGCGAGACGATGTTGAGGCGCTGGTGGCCCCAGTGCGACGGCATCTGACGGCCGCCCGAGGCCGGATCGTCCTTCGCGCCCACGGCGGCGAGGAGCATCTCCTCGGCCGTCATGCCGAGCGAGAGACAGAGCGCGCGATCGCGGTAGTACGGATAGAACCAGTCATAGCCCGGACGCAGCGCTTCGGCCGCCGCGACGAGCACGGCTTCGTGGCCGGCGCCGCTGATCTGGAAAAAAATGAGGCTCTGGTTTTTAAGCTGGATCTCCTTGTCGTCGAGGCGCCGCGACAGCAGCATCGTGCGATAGAACCGCACCAGGTCCTCGCGCGTGAGCCCTTCGCGAGCCGCGCGCGGCGCGATCTCGGTTTTCATGACCCGAAAATTATAGCATTCAAGCTATAATCGGCGGCCTTCCCGGAGCACACCATGCGCATCCTTCGCATCACATTGACGCTCACTTTTGCACTGGCCCCGGAGGCACCGCGATGAACAACGCCGCCGCGACGCTGCACCGCTGGGACGAGATCGCGCTCGAGAAGGTGACCGAGATGATCTCGCGCAAGCTCGTGACCGGCCAGCGCGAGATGATCGGCCAGATCTACCTGAAGAAGGGCGCCGTCGTCCCGATGCACTCGCACGAGAGCGAGCAGATGACCTACATCCTGCAGGGGGCGCTCAAGTTCCTGGTCGGCGGCGAGGAGATCATCGTTCGTGAGGGGGAAGTGCTGCACATCCCGTCGTGGGTCGAGCACCAGGCCGAAGCGCTCGACGACACGTTCGAGCTCGATCTCTTCAGCCCCATCCGGCAGGACTGGCTCGATCACACTGACGATTACTTTCATAAATAATCGCTATCCGTGGTCCGTAGTCCGTAGTGCGTGTGAATGG
>JBOGJB010000145.1:0-10793 GCA_050745085.1 Vicinamibacterales bacterium | reverse complement strand
GGCGATCTGCGCGGACGGGCGGGCGAGTACCTCGCCTCGCTCGAGACCGCGGCGCTCGGCGACGCCTCGCGCGCCGCGCCGATCGTCTTCGTCATCCGTCCACCGCACAATCCGATCGGCCCCTTCGACTTCGACGGGGCGTACGACGAGCGATCGGATCGACGCTTTTCGCTGGGCGAGCTCGTCGATCGCGGCTACGAAGACGCGTACCGCCAGTTCATCGAGCCTCGGGTCGCGGCCGGGGCGTCGTAGAATTCCACCGAAGGTGACTTATGAAAGGGCCGACCACCACAGTCATTCACACGGCCGAGCGGCGCGCGCCGGCGGCGTCGCTCACGACACCCGTCTACGAGACGACGACGTTCGTGTTCGAGACGGCGGACGAAGTGCGGAGGTACAACGAGGGAAAGTCCGACAAGTACCTCTACTCGCGATACGAAAACCCGACCGTCAAGGCGGTCGAGCAGAAAATTGCTCTGCTCGAAGGGGCGGAGGCGGCGATGGTCCTGTCGTCCGGGATGGCGGCCACGGCGACGGCGCTGCTGGCGCTTGTACGGGCCGGCGACGAGGTCGTCTGCAGCTCGGCCATCTACGGCGGGACATTTCACTTCCTCGCGGACCTGCTGTCCCGGTTCGGGGTCACTCCGAGGTTCGTGACGCTCGACGAGCTGTCCGAGCCGGCGAGGGTCCTGGGGGACCGCACACGCCTGCTCTGGTTCGAGTCGCCGAACAATCCGACGCTGCGCTGCGTGGACATCCGCACCGTGACGGCCGCCTGCCGCGCGCGCGGCGTCATCTCGGTCATCGACAACACGTTCGCGACGCCGATCAATCAGCGTCCGGTCGACCTGGGCGTCGACCTCGTCATGGAGAGCGCGACGAAGTACCTCAACGGCCACAGCGACGTGACCGCCGGTGCCCTGGCAGGGCCCTCCGCGCTCATCGCCGACTGCGCGCGGGCGCGCAGACTCGTCGGGACGGTCCTCGATCCGTATCCTGCGTACGCACTCGGCCGCGGCCTGAAGACGCTCGCCCTGCGAGTCGAGCGGCACAACGCCAACGCGCTCGCGATCGCGCGCTGGCTGGAGCACGACTCGCGAGTCGCGCGCGTGTACTACCCCGGGCTCGAATCGCACCCCGATCATGCCATCGCGAAGCGGCAGATGTCCGGATTCAGCGGCATGGTCTGCATCGATCTCGGCGGCGGCCTCGAGCGCGCCTCGCGCTTTTACGACCGGCTCCAGATCGTCCAGCGCGCCGCGAGCCTCGGAGGGCCCGAGTCGCTGTGCAGCCTGCCGGTGCTGACGTCGCACACCGGATATTCGGACGAGGACCTGCGGAAGGCAGGCGTCACGCACTCGATGGCGCGGATCTCTATCGGACTGGAGGATCCGGAGGATCTCATCGAGGATCTGGATCAAGCGCTGGGGTAGCTTCCGGTTTCGGGTTTCGGGTTTCGGGTTTCGGGTTTCGGGTTTCGGGTTTCGAGTTTCGAGTTTCGAGTTTCTGGTTTCGAGTTTCTGGTTCGAGTGTCGGGTGTGGAGAGCGATGGCGACGCTGACTCGATTTGAAGATCTCGAGGCGTGGAAGAAGGCGCGCGAGCTCGCGCGGGAAGTGTACGAAGCTACGCGCCAGCCACGCTTCGCGCGTGACTTCGCCCTCTGCGATCAGATCCGCCGTGCGGTCATCTCGGTGATGTCAAACATCGCCGAAGGATTTGAGCGAGCCGGACCCCGAACCGAGAACCCAACTCGAAACGCGAAACTAGAAACTCGAAACTTTCTTCCTGTCGGGCGGCGCCGGATGTTCGTGCAGGAACTGCTCGGCGAGCTCGCCGATCCGGCGACCGATGTCCACGGCTGACAGATCGCCGAATTTCTCGCGGAACTTCGCCATCGGGACGACCGCTTTGGCAAGCGCGCGGTGGCCGCCCGCGCTGCCGAGACCCGAAAACAGCTTCTTGACGAACTCTCCGGCGTTCCGCGAGTAGCCGAGGTTGCGGACGCTCACGATGAGCGTGTCGCCGACCGTGCCCGAGATGATCGTCCACTTGACGTCCTCGAGCTGCAGGAAGAAGTCGGCCGTATACGTGATGAAATCCTCGCGCGGCGCCTCGCCGATGTACGCCGAGAACACCTGGTCCCTCATCGTCCCGCACTCGGTCGCCCGCACGACGTACCGCAGGCGGTCAATCGTGATCTCGGCCCCGTCCATCTTCCGGATGAGCGCGGCGTCGGCGAGCGGATAGAGGTAGGTGAAGGCTTCGAGGTCCGAGCGGTTCGTGTGACGGGAAAAGAAGAGCGTGTCGGACTTGATCGCGTAGAGCATCGCCGTGGCCGTGCGCTCCGAGATGTCCACGTCCACCGCGCGCAAGTGCTCGGTCAGGATGGTGCATGTCGATCCGTAGTCGGCCCGGATGTCCTTGAAGACCGCGCTGTACCCCGGTTGCTCGGGATGATGGTCGATGACGAGATCCACGCGGTCGAGCAGTCCGGGGAAGTAGTGCGGCTGCACGTCGACGGTCGCGATCCGCTCGAACTCCGCGAGCGAGGCCGGGGAGATCTGCTCGACCTGGATGTCGAGCAGGTTCGCCATCCGCAGGTTCTCGGGCCGCGTGACCCCCTGCATCGCCCCGATGATCGCGGTCGTCTTCGTGCGACGCAGGAGGCTGCGCAGCGCCAGCCCGCTCGCGAGCGCGTCCGGGTCAGGATCGTTGTGCAGCAGAATCAGCACGCGGTCGGCGTCAGCGAAGTAGTGCTGGTACTGCCGGACCTTGGCCCGCGTCAGCGCGCGGTTCAGCTCGGCCGTCAGCGTCGGCCTGACCAGCTCTCCCATCTCGACATCGGTGACGTCGGGGAACTCGTCCCGGTAGTCCTCCGGCTCTTTGTCCGATTTCACGCCCGCCCGCAGCACGTAGATGAGCGTGCCCCCGGCGTCCCGTATCGCACCCAGGATCTTCCGCAGGTTGCGCTTGCCGTTGTCCTCGACGATGACGCAGGTGTTGGGGGAGAGGTCGACTTTGAGGTACGTGTCGACGCGGCGCAGGTCGCCCGCCGTGACCGGGAGGCCCTCCTCGTGCAGCCGGCGCGCGAGGGGGCGGCTCTCGACCAGGAACTCGAGCTCGAAGCCGGGCGCCAGGACGTCCTCGAGCGTTCGAATGACGAGCTCGTCCTGGCAGATGGCGAGCGCCCTCATGCTGAGAACCCCGTATTATAGCGTATGACGCCGGCCGTCCTCGCCGCGCTCGTCACGGCGCTGTCGCTCGAGGGGGCGGAGCGCCTGCTGTCGGCCCGAGCGGCCGTTCCGCCCGGCGCGCGTGTCGCCATCGTTGTATCGGCCGATCGCGCCGGCGATTCGCTCGTCCCCGCGGCGCGGCTCGTTGCCGCCGGCGCCGGGGTCACGGTGGTGGTCGAGGCGCCGGAGGGAGCCGGCCCCGCCGCCGCGCTCGAGCTGAAGCGTTCGCTGACGACGCTTCGCGGCAGCGCGCCCGATATCTCCCTCGGCGTGGCCGGTTCACGGTCCCGCCTGTCGATCCTCTTCGACCATGACCTGGCGGCCTACGTCGACGTCGCGGTGATCACCGACGACGATGCCTCTCAGATCGAGGTTGCGCGTCAGGCGCTGCGCGTCGCGATCTGGACGAGCGCAACGATGCCTGCCAACGGTGCTGACGCGGACCTGCGCGTACTGGCGCGCGCCGGCGCGGACGCGGTGCTCGTCCGGCCCGACGCGGAAGCGCGTGAGCCGTGGCTGCTCGCGACCGCCTCGCGCCTGAACGAGGCCCCCGCCGCCGACGTCGCCGAATCGGTGACGGTCGTCGGAGCTCGCCGTCTGTCGGCCGAGGAGATTGTCGCGCGGCATCAGGCCTACGTAACGCGGCAACGCCGCCTGATGGAGTCGCTCATCTCGAGCGGACACCTCCGTGTGACCTTCGAGGCCCCCGGCTTCAGCGCGCCGGTCGTCGTCGAGGCAGACACCACCGTGATGATGGAGGGCGGGCGCCTAACGCCCGCCACGGAGTTCGCCCACCGCCGGATTCGCGTCAACGGCCTCGAGTTCGCGGGCAACCGGGTGCCGCGGCTGCCGATCATCGAGCCGGAGCGCGTCGCGACGCCGCCGCTCGAGATCGCGCTGACGCGGGCGTATCGCTACGCGCGGCAGGGAGACCCGTGGCAGCATCCTTCAGGGTGGCACGCCCCTTCAGGGTCGTCGAGAAGAAAGTGTTATGTGATCGCCTTCGAGCCGCGCGAGGGACGCGAGTCCCTCTATCGCGGGCGGGCCTGGATCGACGCGGCGACGTTCGCGCTCGTCCGGCTCGAGGCGGCGCAGACGAACCTGCGCGGGCCGATCGTGTCGTCGGAACAGATAGATGAGTACGAGCCGTTGCAACTGACCCCAGGCCTCTGGCCTCCGGCCTCCGAGGTCTGGCTCTTGTCTCGATCGGATGTGCGACAGCTCTACGAAGGAGCAGGGTTCAGGACCCCGATCCGCCGACTGCTCGTTCTCGACCGGCACGACATCAACCCGCATGATTTCTCCGCCCGCCGCGCGTCGGTGCACGCGTCCGATGCGATTGTGCTGCGAGACACGCCGGACGGGTATCGCTACCTGAGGCCGGGGGCCGGAGGCCAGGGGTCGGGAGCCAGGGGCGAGGTTGCAGGCGCTGCGACCCGCGTGCCCACGGTCATCGCGGGCGTCCTCGTCGATCCGAACATCAGCCGGCCGCTGCCGTTTGCCGGTCTGAACTACACCGACTTCGATCTGTTCGGCACGGGCACTCAGTTCAACGGGTTCTTCGGCGGCACCTACGGCCAGGCCGCCTGGAGCGTCCCATCGCTCGCCGGCTCGCGCTGGCAGGTTGCCGGCAGCGCCTTCGTCGTCCTGGCGCGATATCACGACCGCGCGTTCGTCGAGGGGCGAGAGCGGTACGATGAGAACCTCCTCCAGCAACCGGCGCATGCGGACGTGGCGCTGGTCCGGCCGCTGTCGCCGCGGGTCGCGCTGCGGGTCGGCTACGACCTCGTGCACACGGGCTTCGATCGAGCGGAGTCGACGGACCCCGCGTTCCAGGTGCCGGCGTCGCAGTGGGCGCACGGGTTGCGGTTGGAGCTTCAGGCGCAGCGTTCCGGCTGGACGGTCGGGGCGTGGTACGCGCCGGCACGACGAGCCGGCTGGCGGGCGTGGGGGATTCAGGGTGCTCAGGGTGCTCAAGGTGCTTTCCACAGATGGGGTGCGAGCGCGGCGCGCACCGTCCTGCTTTCGCGATCGCTGACCGGGCGCGTCGAAGCGGTCTACATGGACGGCCGCGACCTCGATCGCTTCAGCCGCTATGCGTTCGGGACGTTCGACAACCGGCTCAAGGGCTATCCGTCGGCGAGCGTTCGCTTCGACCGCGGCGGCGTGGCGCGGACGGCCGTCGCCTGGCAGGCCGGGCGGCGTATGAGGCTCGACGGGTTCTTCGACGCGGCGCTGGTTCGGGATCCCACGTTCACCCGGCGGGCCCGCGGCTACGCCGGCATCGGCGCCGCGGTCGAAACGCCGCTGCCGTACGGACTCCTGGGCGCAGTCGAATGGGGGTACGGCCTTCAGGGAGTGAACCGCGACGGCTCGCTCGGCACGCACGTCGTACGGGTGACGGCATTCAAGATCTTCTAACGCTGTCAATGCCGAAGGCCGAATGACGAATGACGAGGGCGTCGTCCTCGGAAATGCAATTAGAATACCTTGCTGTCGCGAGCGCAGTCCCTTTCGGCATTGGGCATTCGGCATTCGGCATTGACGGCGACAGAGATGACCTACGGCTCCGGATCTCAGATGCCCTATCGCGATCTTCGTCCCCTCCCGGGCGTCGATCGCCTGTTCGAGCGTTTCCTGGGTGACCTCGCGGAACGGCTCGACGATCAGTCCGTCGACCGCAATGAGACGTGCCGCGATGCGATCGCCCAGCTCTACGGCATCCGGCTGCGCGACGACTGGGTCGAGGACGAGTCGATCCCGCTCGCCACGCGCGCGATGTACGGCTGTTTCGACCCCCGGAACATCACGCTCGAGCCGGAGTACTACGCCGACGTGGATCCTGTGAAGTACGCCAGGGTCAAGCCGCTGGCCTGGCTCTGGATCATGTTCGACCGTTCGCCGCTCGGGCAGAACGCCTGGCTCGGGCATCGCCTGCGCCGCCTGCTCGCCGAGCGGGTGTTCAAGCGCTGCGGGAAGAACGTCAAGATCTGGCACCTCGTCGAGTTTTCCTACGGCTACAATCTGTCCGTGGGAGACGACGTGGTCGTGCACCGCGGCGTGCTGCTCGACGATCGCGGAGAGATCGAGCTGGGGAACCGGGTCAGCATCTCCGACTGGGCGAACGTCTACTCGCATACCCACGACATCAACGACATCAGCAAGGTCTATCTGAAAAAGACGACGATCGAAGATCACGCGCGCATCACCTATCACGCCACCGTTCTCGCGGGAACGACGGTCGGGAAAGACGGGATGGTGGGGGCGATGGCGCTGGCGACCAAGGACGTCCCGGAGTTTCACGTCAGCGTGGGCATTCCGGCGCGGCCGGTGCGCGCCAAGGATCGGCCATGTCCCTATTGCGAGAAAGAAGCGCAAGCGCCTGCGGCTGGCGCGAGGCGCGAACGCGAGTGAGTCGCCGAACGCCCGCGAGCGGGGGTGGGGCCCCGCGAGCTCCGAGAAATGCTGACGGAGCTTGGACAGTGGCTGTCGTCGCGCTTGTCGCCGCCCTGGACGCGCAGCAGGTGTTCCGCAGCGGCGTCGATCTCGTCAACTTCGGCGTGACGGTCGTGGACCGGAAAGGAAATCTGGTTCGCGGCCTGGCGGCGGGCGACTTCGAGCTGGTCGAGGAAGGGCGGGCGCAGACCATCCGCTATTTCATCGAGGGGGACAAGGGCGACACGCCGCTGCCCCTGCACATCGGTCTGCTCTTCGACACGAGCGGCAGCATGGGGGAGGACATCAGGCTGGCGCGGACCGCGGCTGTGAAATTCGTCAACAAGCTGCCGAGCGCCGACGACGTGACGCTCGTCGATTTCGATACCGAGGTGCGTGTCGCGCGGTACTCGCAGGCGGAGTTGCCGCGGCTCATCGAGCGCATCCGGATGCGCAAGCCGGACGGCTGGACGGCGCTGTACGACGCCGTCGGCATCTACATGAACGGCGCGCAGGACCAGGACGGCCGCAAGGTGCTCGTGCTGTACACCGACGGCGGCGACACCCGCAGCTCCGTCACCTGGGGGGAGGTCCTCGACATGCTCAAGGCCTCGGACGTCACCGTCTACGCCGTCGGGTTCCTCGAGCATCAGTTGTCGTCCAGCCGGGCCGATCAGCGCATGCGGCTCGAGCAGCTCGCGCGGTCGACCGGCGGCACGGCGCATTTCCCGTACTCGGCCGACCAGCTCGACGCGGTCTACGACAAGATCGTCGAGGAGCTGGCGGGCCGGTACACGCTGGGCTATCTCTCCACCAACGAGCGCACGGATGGCCACTGGCGCAACGTCCGGATCCGCGTCAAGCGTCCCGACCTCAAAGATCTGAAGCTCCGCACCCGCGCTGGTTACTTCGCGGCATATCGGGAGCCGTCGCGCTGACCTTCGCCCTGACCACCGCGACGCTTGTGGTACGATGGTCTGCTAACCGTGCCCTCGATCTACGACACCTTCCGTCTCGTCTCCGACTTTGAGCTGCGTGGGGACCAGGCGCGCGCGATTGACGAGCTCGTCGAGGGGCTGAACCGCGGGGACAGCCACCAGGTGCTGCTCGGCGTCACCGGCTCCGGCAAGACGTTCACCATGGCGCAGGTTATCGCGCGCGTGAACAGGCCGACGCTCGTCATGGTTCACAACAAGACGCTCGCCGCGCAGCTTTGTACGGAATTCAGGCGCTTCTTCCCCGAGAACGCCGTCGAGTATTTCGTCAGCTACTACGACTACTACCAGCCGGAGGCCTACGTCCCGGCCACCGACTCGTACATCGAGAAGGAAGCGACGATCAACGACGAGATCGACCGCATGCGCCTGTCGGCCACGCGGTCACTCTTCGAGCGCCGTGACGTCATCATCGTCGCGAGCGTCTCCTGCATCTACGGCCTCGGCTCGCCCGAAGCCTACTACGGCATGATGCTGCCGCTCGAGCGCGGCCAGAAGATCGGCCGGGAACAGATCCTCCGCAAGCTCGTCGAGATCCAGTACGAGCGCAACGACCACGAGTTCGCCCGCGGCGCCTTCCGCGTCCGCGGCGACATCGTCGAGGTCTGCCCGTCGTACGAGGATACGGCGGTCCGGATCGAACTGTTCGGCGACGAGGTGGACGCGCTGGTCAGCTTCGACCCGCTGACGGGCAAGACGATCCGCCGGCACGACAAGGTCGCGATTTACCCGAAGTCGCACTTTGTCACGCCGCGCGACCGCACACGCCAGGCGGTCGAGACCATCAAAGCGGAGCTGACGTTCTACCGCGGGCAACTCGAGTCCGAAGGGAAGGTGCTCGAGGCGCAGCGGCTGCATCAGCGCACGATGTTCGACCTCGAGATGATCAAAGAGATCGGGTACTGCCACGGCATCGAGAACTACGCGCGGCACCTGACCGGGCGCGCGCCGGGCGAGCCGCCGCCGACCCTGCTCGACTATCTGCCGGATGACGCGCTGGTGATCGTGGACGAGAGCCACCAGACCGTGCCGCAGGTTCGGGGGATGTACCACGGCGACCGCTCGCGCAAGGAAGTGCTGGTGGCCTATGGCTTCCGTCTGCCGTCCGCACTCGACAACCGGCCGTTGAACTTTCAGGAGTGGGAGGCGCGCAGGAAACAGGCGGTGTTCGTCTCGGCGACCCCCGGACCCTACGAACTGCAGAAGGCGGGCGGCGTCGTCGTCGAGCAGATCATCCGGCCGACAGGCCTGGTCGATCCGGCGCTCGAGGTCCGGCCCGTGAAAGGGCAGGTGGACGATCTCCTCGAGGAGATCCGTCAGCGCGTCGCGCGCCGCGAGCGTGTGCTGGTGACGACGCTCACCAAGCGCATGGCGGAGGACCTGACGCAGTACTATCAGGAGCTGGGCGTGAAGGTCCGATACCTGCATTCGGACATCGAGACGCTCGAGCGGATCCAGATCCTGCGCGACCTCCGGCGCGGCGAGTTCGACGTGCTCATTGGCATCAACCTGCTCCGCGAGGGGCTCGACCTGCCCGAGGTGTCGCTCGTCGCGATCCTCGACGCGGACAAGGAAGGGTTCCTGCGCTCGGGCGGATCCCTCATCCAGACCGTCGGCCGCGCCGCGCGCAACGTCCACGGCAAGGCGATCATGTACGCCGACACCGTCACCGACTCCATGCGCCAGGCGATCACCGAGACCGATCGGCGGCGGCAGATCCAGGAGGCGTACAACATAGAGCACGGCATCACCCCTGCATCGATCGTCAAGGGCATCGACGGCGTGCTGTCGAGCGTGTACGAGCGGGACTACGTGACCATCCCGTCCGCGCGCGACGAAGACGCAGAGCAGTTCCACACGCAGGCGGAGCTGGACGCGCGGATCGCGTCGCTCGAAGCCGAGATGAAGGCGGCGGCCGCGAACCTCGAGTTCGAGAAGGCGGCCGCGGTCCGCGACCGCCTCAAGGCGCTGCGCGCGCGCGATCTCGGGCTGGCGGGGAGCCGCATCTAGGTGATCCGGCTGTTCGAACAGTGGGCGAAGGCGGCGGTGCTCGAGATGCAGGAGTACCTCCGCCTGACCGCCGCGGTCGGGCGCGCGCTCGTCAGCCGCCCCTTCTACACGCGCGATGTCATCGAGCAGTTCGATGCGATCGGCGTCGGCTCGCTGACCGTCGTCCTGCTGACCGGCGCGTTTACCGGCGCTGTGCTCGCGCTGCAGTCCGGGCTGACGCTCGATCAGTTCGGCGCGCGCTCGATGGTCGGCCGGCTCGTCAGCGCGTCGATGGTCAAGGAGCTGGGGCCCGTCCTCACCGCGCTGATGGTCACGGGCCGCGTCGGCTCCGGGATCGCCGCCGAGCTGGGATCGATGGTCGTGACCGAGCAGATCAGCGCGCTGCGCGCGCTCGGCACCGATCCGGTCCGCAAGCTCGTGCTGCCGCGCATCCTGGCCGGTCTGATCATGGTGCCGATCCTGACGGCCATCTCGGTCGCCACCGGCATGGTCGGCGGGGCCATCGTCAGCATGACGCAGCTCAAGGTCGCCTGGAGCATCTACTGGAACGAGGTCGTGGCGGGCCTCTACGTCGAGGACATCTGGATGGGGGTCGTCAAGCCGTTCGTCCTCGGCTTCGTGATCGTCAGCATCGGCTGTCACGTGGGCATGCGGACGCGAGGCGGCACGCAGGGCGTCGGCCGCGCGACGACCAACGCCGTGGTCGCCGGGTCGGTGGCCGTGCTTGCGGTGGATTTCTTCGTGACGAAGCTCCTGATCGTATTGATGTACTAGGAGGCCGGAGGTCAGGGACCGGAGGTCAGTCGATTGGAATACCCGACGGTAAAACGGACGCCGGAGCTGGCGGAGGCGCTGGGCCCTGGCTCGCCGATCATCGTCTTCGACCATGTGTCGCTGGCATTCGACGAGAAGGTGATCCTCGACGAGGTGAGCTTCACGCTGATCAAAGGGCATACGAAGCTGATCTTGGGCGCGAGCGGCGCCGGCAAGTCGACGATCCTGAAGCTGATCCTCGGCCTGTGGAAACCGGACGCCGGGAGGATCTGGGTGAACGGCGAGCAGATCGACCGGATGAGAGAAGAGCAGCTGATGGCCGTACGCACCGACCTGGGCATGGTG
>JBOGJB010000144.1:0-2362 GCA_050745085.1 Vicinamibacterales bacterium | reverse complement strand
GTCGTAGACGGGTGGCGACGCTGACGCCGGCGACAGCCTGCGCGGTCGGTATGGTTGGCGTTCTGCTGCTCCCGCATGCGCCGGCCTCCGACGCCGCACCAGAGGCGCAGCCGATGGCCGACGTTCGGGAGCGGCTTGCGGCCGCTGACGCGCCACAAGCCGCCGCTCCACAGGCGTCGTCGCCGCGCGCGGCCGCGGGGGTCACCCCGAAAAGCGCTCGAGCGCGGGCCTCCCAATCTCCAGATGGACTGCGGACCTTTCAGGCCCGCGACGCCGTCGGCGCGAAGCCGTCGGCGTTGCCGTTTGCCGACACGGGGCGCACGGTAGCCGGCTTCTTGGAGGAGTCGATCGACGCGATCACGTCGAGCTTCGAGCCGCTCGGATCGCCTGTAGCGCCCGAGGCCCACCCGACACCGGGAACCGACTCGAACCCCTCGAACCTGCTCGAACCCTCTCGAACGCCGATTGATGGACTCGAGCAAGCTGCACGCGATGCCGAGCGCCGCGTCTCTAACCGCCGGGTGATCAAGGAGACGCCCGAGCCGGTTGCGCGGCGCATCGCCGAACAGGTCGGCGATTCGATACGCGGCGAGGCGAAAGACCCGAAGAGCCGGCCGATCCGTGACGCGCAGCGCTGGCTCAGGAACACCTGGCGCACGGTGATCCGCATCAGGCTCGACGGCTCGCCGAGTCCGTCGCCGAGTCCGTCACCCAGCCCATCGAAGCGCCCATCAGAGAGCCGATCGACCGGCTCGTGATCAAACCTTGAACGGAGCGCAGATGCCGACTCGCGGACATAATATAGACAGACGTCTACATGTAACGGCGGTCCTCCTGATCGCCGGCAGCCTCACCCTTCCCGCGAGGACAGAGCAAGCCGCGGCGCCGCCGTCACAGGAGGCGCTCGCCAGGGTCGACGGCATTGTCGAGCGCGAGCGAGCGAAGGCGAAGATCCCCGGCCTCAACGTAGCGATCGCCCTTGGCGGGCGACTCGTGTACGAGAAGGGCTTCGGCCTCGCCGACGTCGAGAACAAGGTCCCGGCCACCCACGAGACGCGATTCCGGACCGCCTCGATCGCCAAGCCGATCACCGCCACCGCGGTGATGCAGCTCGTCGAGCGCGGCGCCATCGACCTCGACGCGCCGATTCAGCAGTACTGTCCGGCGTTTCCGCAGAAGCCCTGGCCGATCACCGCGCGGATGATCCTCGGGCATCTCGCCGGCATCCGTCACTACACGAAGCGCGGTGAATCGGCCGGCACCGAGCATTTCTTCGGGATCGCGGACTCCCTGAAACTCTTCAAGGACGATCCGCTTTTGCATGAGCCTGGCACGAAGTACGAGTACTCGACATACGGCTACAGCGTGCTCGGGTGCGCCGTGGAAAGCGCGGCGAAGATGACGTACGCCGAGTACCTGCGCCGGAACGTGTTCGAGCCGGCCGGGATGACAAAGACGACGATCGACGAGCACTACCTGATCCTTCCGAACCGCGCGCGTGGCTATCAGCTGCTGACCAAGGAAGGCTTTGACTCGCTGCCGCCGGCCGCGAAAGCCATCGCGAAGCCGGATGAGGTGTACAACGCCGTCCTCCACGACACGAGCATGAAAACGCCCGGCGGCGGCCTGCTGTCTACCGCGTCCGATCTCGTGCGCTTCGCGTCGGCGGTGCGGGACGGAAAGCTGCTCAAACGCGAGTCGGTGCAGGCGATGTGGACGTCACAGAAGACGCGCGGCGGCGAAGAGACGCGGTACGGGTTGGGATGGGGCGTTCGCGTGACCGACGGGCGGCTCACCGGCGTGTTTCACTCCGGCAATCAGGCGGGCGCGTCGAGCAACCTGCGGCTCGCCCCCGCCGACGGCGGCGCGATCGCCATCATGACGAACCTCGAGGACGCCGAGCTCGGTCCCATCCTCAACGCGATTGCTGCAGAGGTCCGCGCTGAGTTCCAGCTGGATGGCCGCGCGACGGGCGCAATCCGCTTCGAGCCGTATCCGCTGAAGCTCGACGACGGAACGACCGTCGAGGCGGAGCGCGGCCGGTTGACCGTGCCCGAGAACCGCGCGCGTCCTGGACGGACGATCGAGCTGGTGTTCGTGCGGCTGCGCTCGACCGCGGCCCGCGCCGGCGATCCGATCGTCTATCTCGCCGGCGGGCCGGGCGACTCCGGCACGAGCGCCGCGCGCGTTCCGCGGCTCGGGACGCTCTTCCAGCGGATGCGCACGATCGCCGATGTCATCCTGCTGGATCAGCGCGCCACCGGACAGTCGACGCCGTCGCTCTTCTGCCCGGCCGACGGACCGCTGGCGGCCGACGCGCTCGAGTCCGCCGCCGCGATGCGCGCCGCGCTCGAGCCCCGGG
>JBOGJB010000143.1:0-8094 GCA_050745085.1 Vicinamibacterales bacterium | reverse complement strand
GGTGAAGGATCGCCAGGGGCTTGCCGCTCTCCTCGCACAGCGCCACGTCGTCTCCGGGGTGGTAGTTGTGCTCCTCTTGCGCCGTGACGGCGAGCGTCACGGGAATCGTCCAGGGGAGATCGTTCGCCAGGCGCATCCGCGAGACTACCGACTCGTAGTCGGCTTCTCGCAGAAAGCCCTCGAGCGGGCTGAAGGTGCCGATTGCGATCATCTCGAGATCGGAGATCTCGCGGCGATTGAGGGTGATCCGTGGCAGCTTGGCGAGCTCGCCGAGCCAGCGCTGGCGCTCCTGCGCGGGAGCCCAGCGGCTCACCAGGGTTCCGCCGTGAGGCGAAATCGTAGCCCCGCTCATCGTGGATTCCTCCTCGTGCTCACCAGGAGCGATGGAGAATCCGTCCCTTATGTCCGGAGACGAACCAGGATGCAACCAAGGGGACATTTCTATTTTCGCAATGCCAAGGCTCGAAAAACCGGCGCACGATAGGCGAAAATAGGAATGTCCCCAATCGCTCTACACTTCCGGCCCGCACCGCGGACAATCGGACCGGCCGTGAAACGGCGATACGGAAAAGGCGCCGCGATCGAGGTCGATGCGCAGGACTTCCGACCTCGCGGAGTCGCCGAGACCGAGGATCGAGCGCAGGCTGTCGGTCGCGAGAAGCGAGCCGAGGAGCAGCTCGGCGGTCGGATACGGTTCGACGAGCGCTCGAGACCAGAGCTCGCGAAGACATTCGGCGCAGGCCCGGCCCGGTGCAAAGCGAACCCGGTGGATTCCGCTCGAGTCGGTCACCGCGCAGAGGACCGTGGTCGAGGGGGGAAAGTCGCTCGGGAGCGCTGAGATCGCGATTGCCACCCGCGGGGCCTGCGGGGGATCGCCTCGAAGTCGGCAGTCGGGATTTCGCTCGCGCGGGTTCCCGAGCAGCGGGGCGAGCCGCGACGGCCCGCCCGCCTCCGAGAGACCAATCTCCCCCACACCGGCGGCGGCCAGGTAGGTTGCGCAAACGAGCGCGGCGTCGCCGCCGCCCGAGATCGAGACCGCCGATTGCAGCAGGCGCTCCTGCCCGCGGCTGCCGATCTCGGGAAGAACGATCTGGCGGCAGTAACGGTCGATCTGCGAGTCGGCGAGCACGCGTCTATTCGATCACGTTCTTCGAGATCGGCTCGACCTGGATGCCGATCTCCGCGAGCCAGCGGATCGCCGCTTCGACCTCGGACTGGGCGCCGTCGATCTCGAGCGCCACCAGACCCATCTCGCCGGAGACGTTCGCACCGCGGATGTTGGTGACCACACGGAACTTCTTGCCGAGCTGGTAGATGACGGGCTCCTTGATGAGCCGGGGAGGGTAGGTGAGATAGACCTTCTCGCGCACCGTCTTCTCGATCGCGCGTGGCATCACGCTCTTCCGGCGCCGGGGGATGGCGAGGGAACCTTCGTCCAGCCGATCCACAGATTGGTCGACAGGTAGCGGTCGCCGAAGTCCGGGAACAAGGTGACGACGACCCCCTCGCGAAGCTCGCGAGCGACCGCGAGCGCCCCGAGCATCGCCGCGCCCGACGACTGACCGACGACCCAACCTTCCTCGCGCCCGAGGCGATAGACCATGTCGTAGGCGTCCTCGGTTCGGGCGCTCCACTTCCGGTCGAGCTCCTCCTCGTGGTAGATGCCCGGGACGATCGAGCTCGGCATGTGCTTCAAGCCCTCGAGGCCATGGAAGGCGTCGTCGGGCTCGACCGCGATCACCTGGATGTCCTTTCGCTGCTTCTTCAGGAAGCGTCCCGTGCCCATGATCGTGCCGCCGGTGCCGATTGCGGCGACGAAGTGGGTGACCTTGCCGCCGGTCTGTTGCCAGATCTCGGGCCCGGTGTTTTCGAAGTGGGCGAGAGAGTTAGCCTCGTTGTTATACTGGTCGGGCTTGAAGTATCGCTCTCGCCCTTCGGAGTAGAGCTCGCGGCAGAGCCGAATCGCTCCGTCGGAGCCTTCGAGGCCGCTCGAGAAGACGATCTTCGCTCCGAAGGCGGCGATGATCTTCTTTCGCTCGCCGCTCACGTTGTCGGGCATTACCAGCTCGACCGGGTAGCCGAGAATCGCACCGACCATGGCGAGAGCGATGCCGGTGTTCCCGGAGGTGGAGTCGATGATGGTCTTTCCGGGGCGCAGCGCCCCGGTTCGAAGGCCCTCCTGGATCATCCGCAGAGCCGCCCGGTCCTTGACCGACCCTCCGGGATTGAAGCCCTCCATCTTGGCGTAGACCTTGACGCCGGAGGGGAGGTCCCTGGTGATCGTGCGAATCTCCACCAGCGGCGTCTTGCCGACGAAGTCGAGCACCGACGAGGGCTTCTCGAGCGGGTCGGGAGGAGGGCTTGCGACCGCGGGCTTCGTGGCCATCGCCTCGTACCGCCGTCAGCCGCCGGCAATTGCCGGGACGATCGAAACCTCATCCGCCTCCTTCACGGCAGTCTCCAGATTGGAGAGAAAGCGGATGTCGTCGCCGTTCACGTAGATGTTGACGAAGCGGCGAATCTTGCCGTCGGGCTCACAGATCCGCTCCCGGATTCCGGGGTACCGTTTCTCGATGTCCGCTACCAGCGCGGCGATGGTGGCGCCGCTCGCGGTCACCTCTTCGGTGCCGCCGGTGAACTTCCGCAGCGGAGTGGGAATTCGAACCTTGGCCATTCTCTCCTCCTCCCTTTGCAGGCAAGATAGCTACCGCGGCGCGATCACTGAAGCGGATCGCCGCCGGCGGCCTTTCGTCCGGGTGAATCCTGTAGCCGGGTGTAGAGGGCGTCGAAATCCGAGAGCCGAGCGCCGATCTTGTAGGGCTGCTCGACGTTGTTCTCGACCGCCTCGAGGGTCTTGTAGCCGTTGCCCGTGACGCAGATGACGATCGACTCGTCGCGCGGGATCCGGCCCTGCTCGATGAGCTTCTTGGCGACCGCCACGGTGGTGCCGCCGGCGGGCTCCGTGAAGATCCCCTCGGTGCGCGCCAGCAGGCGGATGGCGTCGACGATTTCGGCGTCGGTCGCGGTCTCGCCCCAGCCCCCCGATTCGCGAACCGCCTTCAAGACGTAGTAGCCGTCGGCGGGGTTGCCGATGGCGATCGACTTGGCGATCGTGTCGGGTTTCACCGGCGTCACGAGATCGGTCCCGCGGTGCAGCGCGTGAACCACCGGCGCGCAGCCGGCGGCCTGCGCCGTATAGATGCGCGGCAGGGGATCGTCGACGAGCCCGAGGTCGGAGAGCTCCCGGAAAGCCTTGGAAACCTTCGGAAGGATCGTGCCGCCCGCGGTCGGTAGCACCACGTGCCGGGGGAATTTCCAGCCGAGCTGCTCGGCAATCTCGAATCCGTATGTCTTGGCCCCCTCGGTATAGTAGGGACGGATGTTCACGTTGACGAACGCCCACGGGTACTCACCGGCGATCTCGCTGCACAGGCGGTTGACGTCGTCGTACGTGCCTTTGACCGCGACCAGGTGCGGCCCGTAGACGGCGGTGCCGATGATCTTCGGGGTCTCCAGATCCTCGGGAACGAAGATGTATGCGTCCAGCCCGGCGTTGGCCGCGTGCGCCGCGACGGAGTTCGCCAGGTTGCCGGTCGAGGCGCATGCCACCGTCGCGTAGCCAAACTCCCGGGCGATCGTCAGCGCGACCGAGACGACCCGGTCCTTGAACGAGTGCGTCGGGTTGGCCGTGTCGTTCTTGATCCACACGTCGTCCAGCCCCAGCGCGGCGCCCAGTCGCGGCGCCGGCACCAGCGGCGTCAGCCCCGCCCCCAGGTCCACGCGAACGTCCTCGCGGCCGGGCAGCAGGTCCGTGTAGCGCCACATCGAGCGCGGCCCGGCCTGAATGCTCTCGCGGCTGACCCGGGCGCGGATGGCGTCGTAGTCGTAGACGACCTCCAGCGGCGCGAAGCAGAACTCGCACACGTGCAGCGCCTCGGCCGGGTAGTCCCGGCCGCACTCGCGGCAGCGCAGTCCCTCGATGGCACCCATCGTGCAAACAAGGATAGGGGAATGCACGCGCGGCTCGCTCCCGCGATTCGGCCTCTTCGTATGATGCGGGCGTGCTGCCCGTCTTCGAGCCCCCGAAGGGGATCCGCGCGATCTACTCCGACCTGGACGGCACCATGCTCGGCTACGGCGGGGCGTTCGTGCAGGACCACCACGGCGCGCCGACCCTGGAGCCGGTCGAGGCCCTGCTGGCCGCGCGCCGCGCCGGGGTCGAGATCGTGCCCTGCTCGGGCCGGTCGATGCCGGGCCTGGCCGGGGACGCCCGCCTGCTGGGACTGCGAGTGTCGATCGGCGAGATGGGCGCCGTGCTGTGCTACGACAGCGGACGCGAGATCGTGACGGCGCTGGGCGAGTATCCCGGCGGCGACCAGATCCCCGTCCGCTATATGGAGGCGGTCGGCGCCGTGCCACTGCTGCTGGAGCAGTTCCGGCTGGAGCCGCACACGCCGTGGTCGGCGCGGCGCGAGTACACCTATCTGCTGCGCGGCGCCGCCGGCGTCGAGGACACGAACAAGGCGCTGGCGCAGGCCGGCCACGGCTGGCTGGAGCTGACCGACAACGGGTTGCTGCGCGGCTCCTACATGGGGCTGGAGCCGGGAGAGGCGCACGCGTATCACCTGCTGCCCCGTGGGGTCTCCAAGGGAATTGCCATCGACGCCGACGGAGCGCGGCGCGGACTGCGCCGCGACGAGCGCGTCGCCATCGGCGACTCGGTTGCCGACCTCGAGATGGCGCCTGCGGTCGCCGTCATGGTGCTGACGGCCGACTCGGTGGCGACCGACGCGGGACTTGCCCACGCGGCTGCGGCTCATGCGAACGTGGCCGTCACCGCGCGCCCGGGCAACCTGGGGTGGGCCGATTCGGTCCGCGCTCTTGCGGCCGCGCGCTTCGCGTAGCGACTCCGATCTCAAGCTTCGGGGCTACTCGTCCGAACCCCTGGGTATGAGACAGACGTTGCTCCGGCGGAGGGGTCCCGTGATCTGCGCGTTCGCGCTGGCCGTTCGAAACGGGGAAATTGCCGCGAATCGGCACAGGTCGGCCCGGCGCCGAGGGTGCCTGCCGCTTCGGCCGCGCGTCCGCCAGCGGTCGGCCTGACTCGACCTCGCTCCGCCTGGATACGATACCCGGGCAATGTTGTCGCCGGTGCCCCTTCCCCCCAAGTCGCTCGCCGACTACTCGGCGGTGGCCGGCCGGGAGGCCGTCGCGGCGCTTCGCGTGAAAGCGGCGCCGTTCAAGGGCGCACGCGTGCTGCACCTGAACTCCACCGCGTACGGCGGCGGCGTCGCCGAGCTGCTGCAGACCCTGGTGCCCTTGCAGCGGGACCTGGGAATGGATGCCGAGTGGCGCGTGCTGCAGGGAACCGAGTCCTTCTTTCACGTGACCAAGTCGATGCACAACGCGCTGCAGGGCGCAGAGGTCGATTGGTCCGACCAGATGGAAGCGACCTATCGGGAGGTCAACGAGACCAACGCGCAGGCATTCGACGGCGCGTACGACTTCGTGGTGGTGCACGACCCGCAACCGGCGCCGCTTCTTTCGATCCTGAACGCGCGCGGCGCGCACAAGGGCCGCTGGATCTGGCGCTGCCACATCGACCTGACCGAGGTATACCAGCCCGTGTGGTCGTTCCTTCAGCCCTACGTCTCGGCGTACGACGCGGCGATCTTCACGATGGCCGACTTCGTTCCGGAAGGGCTGACCGGCCCGCGCATCACGATCATCGCCCCGACGATCGACCCGCTCTCGCTGAAGAACGTCGGCCTGGACCAGGACGTGCGCGACGCCGTGCTGCACGCCTACGGCGTCGATCCCAGCCGTCCGATCCTGCTGCAGGTCTCGCGCTTCGACCCGTGGAAGGACCCGCTGGGAGTTATCGACGCCTACCGGATGGTCAAGCAGGAGATCGCCGACGTCGTGCTGATCCTTGCCGGGTCGATGGCCTCGGACGACCCGGAGGGCATGGAGTACTGGTCGCGCACGGCCGAGCATGCGCAGGGCGATCCCGACGTCGTCATGCTGACCAACGTCGAGGGCGTCGGGAACCTCGAGATCAACGCGTTCCAGCGCTCGGCCGACGTCGTGATCCAGAAGTCGCTGCGCGAGGGGTTCGGACTGACGGTGACCGAGGCGATGTGGAAGGCGAAGCCGGTGATCGGAGGCGCGTGCGGTGGGATCCGCGCGCAGATCCGCGAGGGCCAGAACGGATTCCTGGTCTCGAACGCCGAGCAATGCGCGCAGCGTGCGCTGGAGCTGATCCGCGACCGCGAGCACGCGGCGGAGATCGGCCGCGCCGCCCGCGTCAGCGTTCGCGAGCGGTTCCTGTCGACGCACTCGCTCGACGCCTTCCTCTCGCTGCTGGAGACGCTGTCGTGAGCGGCACGCGCGACGGCGAACCGCGATGAACCGTTCCCTCGTCGTGGCCTCCAACCGGGGGCCGGTCGTCTTCGACGACGGCGGCGTGGCCCGCCGCGGCACCGGCGGGCTTGTCAGCGTGCTCTCCAGCGCGCTCGGCGGCCGGGAGTGCACGTGGGTCGCCGCGGCAATCAGCCCCGGTGACCGCGCGAAGGTCGGAACGCTATCCCCGGAGGCAACCGGGCTGCCCGGCGTGAGCGTGCACATGCTCGACGTTCCGCAAGACGAGTACGACCCGTACTACAACCGGCTTTCCAACCGCGTGCTGTGGCTGGTGAACCACTACCTGTTCGATCCGCCGCGCACGCCGATCTTCGACGAGGAGGACGCCGCGGCCTGGGACGCCTACCAGGCCGTGAACAAGCGATTCGCCGCCGCCATCGCCGAAGTCGCTCCCGAGGGCGCGTCCTGCGTCGTGCAGGACTACCACCTGGCGCTGGTGCCGCCGCTGCTGCGGGCGTCGCGACCCGATGTCGGCATCGCGCAGTTCTGGCACATCCCATTCGCGCAGCCGGACTACCTGCGGATGCTGCCGGACGAGTGGTCCCGGTCGCTGATCGAGGGATTGCTGGGCGCCGACGTGATGGGGTTCCAGACGTCCCGCTGGTCGGCATCGTTCCGGATGAGCTGCCGCGAGGTGCTTGGGGCCCGCGTCGGCGAGCGGTGGGTCAAACACGGCGGCCGCACCACGCGACTGGGGGTGTACCCGGTCGGCGTGAACGCGGCGCAGTTATCTGCGCTGGCGGCCGACCCGGCAGTGCGCGCCGAGCGCAAGCGGCTGGCCGAGTGGGCCGGGGACCGCCGGCTGATCCTCCGCGTCGACCGCACCGAGCTGTCGAAGAACATCTTGCGCGGCATCCTCGCTTTCGAGGCGCTGCTCGAGCGCCGGCCGGACATGCGGGGCAACGTCGTCCACCTGGCGCTGCTCTCGCCCAGCCGGCACGACCTTCCCGAATACATCGCCTACACCCAGCAGTGCGTCGCCGAGGCCGCCCGAATCAACGAGCGATTCGGCGAGTGCATCCGCATGGACATCGAGGACTCGATCCCCCGCGCGTACGGGGCCTACGGGATCTACGACGTGCTGATCGTCAATCCGGTCTTCGACGGCATGAACCTGGTCGCGCACGAAGGTCCCATCCTGAACCGCCGCGACGGCATGCTCGTGCTGTCGCAAAACGCCGGCGCTTGGACGCGACTCAGCGGAGCCGCCATCGGGATCAACCCCTTCAGCGTCCAGGAAACCGCGGCGGCGCTGGAGCAGGCGGTGGACGCGCAGCCGGAGGAGCGCCGCGAGCGCGCGCGCCGGCTTCGCAGGCTCGCCCGCTCCCATCGCCCCGAGCGGTGGCTGTTAGCGCAATTACGCGACCTCTCCCGGGTTCGCGAAGGCTAGCTCCGCCAGAAGCGCCGCAAGCGCGCGGGGCCCCGCCACCATCAGGTCGGCTGCCGCCGCCAGCTCCACAGGGGCCTCCGCGGACGTGATGCCTATGCGGCAGCACAGGCTCGCGGTCGCCTTCGCGGCCGCGAACATAGCGAGGTCGGTGCCGTCGTCGCCGGCAACCAGTGCGGCTTGAAGCCCCTCGCTCCGAATGATCCCCGCGACGGCGTCGCCCTTGTCGCCGCCGCCCGGCGGTCGCAGCTCCAGCACGCGCCGCGCCTCGACGACGCGAAGGC
>JBOGJB010000142.1:0-13730 GCA_050745085.1 Vicinamibacterales bacterium | reverse complement strand
CCCCAAGCCTCTGCGCCTTCGGCATTCGGCATTTGGCATTCGGCATTCGGCATTGGGCATCGGGCATCCTGCCGCGCGCGGCGCTCGCGCGGGTCGGGTACCCCATCGTCCGACGCTTTCAGGCACGGTTTCGCCGGGACTCCGCCGCCGCCATGCCGCGCATATAATCCCTCACGCCGCCGTGCGGGGCCGAGCCCCGCACCACACAGCTAGCGGGAGGTGCATATGTCGCGCGGACGCGTCAGAGCCGTCTTCCTCGCCGTCCTGGTCGTCCCGCTCGTTCTTACCGCGCAGCAGCCGTCGTCGACCGCCTTCGACGGGTTCGACGGCTTCGTGACGGGCGTCATGCGTGAATGGAAAGGGCCTGGCCTGGCCGTCGCCGCGGTTCGTGACGGCACGGTCGTCCTGTCGAAGGGGTACGGCTACCGCGACGTCGACAAGCAGCTGCCGGTCACGCCGCAGACCCTCATGGCGATCGGCTCCAACACGAAGAGCTTCACCGTGACGCTGATGGGGATGCTCTCGGACGAAGGGCGGTTGGACTGGGACAAGCCGGTTCGGACCTATCTCCCCGACTTCGAGCTGCACGACGAGGTCGCGGGGCGGCTGATGACCGCGACCGATCTGGTCACGCATCGCTCGGGTCTGCCGCGCCACGACGCGATGTGGTTCGGGCGCGCCTTCACCCGCAAGGACATGTATCAACGCCTCAAGTACCTCGAGCCCAGCGCCACGTTCCGGCAGCGGTATCAGTACAACAATCTGATGTTCATGACGGCGGGGATCCTGGTCGAGCAGAGCACGAGCAAGTCCTGGGACGAGCTCATCGACCAGCGCATCTTCGAGCCGCTTGGCATGACCAGGTCCAACACCTCGGTCCGCGACCTGCCGGCCTCGGGTGACTACGCCCTGCCGTACATGGTGCGTGACGGGAAAGTCGTGGCTGTGCCGTACCGCAACATCGACGCCGTCGGGCCGGCAGGCGCGATCAATTCGAGCGTCGAGGAGATGACGCACTACATCCGGATGCACTTGGACGAGGGCGTCTATAACGGGAAGACGCTCGTCTCCAAGCGCTTCGCGATCCGGATGCAGTCCCCGCACTCCGCGCCCGCGGTCAACCTCGATCCCGACGCGCCGCGCTACGCGGAGATCGTGCCGAGCGGCTACGGCCTCGGCGTCGCCATCGCGAGCTATCGGGGGCACAAACTGGTCGAGCACGGCGGCGGCATCGACGGTTTCGTTTCCGCGATGTCCTGGATGCCGGACGATCGGATCGGAGTTGTCGTGCTCACAAACTTCGGGGGTGTCAACCCGCTGCCGATGATCGTCATGCGCAACGTATACGACCGCCTGCTGGGCCTCGACCAGATTGACTGGGTGGGCCGACAGAAGGCGGCGCTGGCTGCGGCGGAGAAGCGTCAGAAGGAGCGCGAGCGGGAACGCGAAGCCGAGCGGGTCGCCGGGACGTCTCCGTCACATGCGCTCCCGGACTACGCGGGAACGTTCGAGCATCCGGGCTATGGTGTCGTCCGCGTAGCGCACGAGAACGGCGGGCTGGTCCTTGCGCTCGACGAGTTCGTCGTTCCGCTCGAGCACTTTCACTACGATGTGTTCCGCCGTGTGAAGGGCGACGCGGCGCCGGCCGCTTCCGCCATCCGGCAGGTGCTGGACAGCGCGCGCGTCACGTTTTCCTACGGCGCCAACGGCAAGGTGGAGAGCGTCTCGATTCCGCTGGAGCCGGCGGCGCCGGAGATCGTCTTCAAGCGAAAACCCGCGCCCTCGAACTCGAAGTCGACGCCGAATCAATAGTGCTCGGCGACGACGAATGCCGCTGCTCTTGATCGCCTCGGAGCGCTTCGCCGAGCATACGACGCCGCCCGGCCATCCGGAACGTCCCGAGCGGGCCGAAGTGATGGATGCGGTCGCGATCGAGTGGCGGCGGCGGGGCGGCGCCACCGCCGAGCCGCGACCGGCGACGCGCGAAGAACTGGCGCGCGTCCACGAGCCCGCGTATCTCGACCTGATTGAGTCCACGCGCGGCCGCGCGGCGATGCTGGATCCGGACACCTTCACGTCTCCGGAGTCGCTCGACATCGTGGCGCTCGCCGCAGGCGCGGCGGTTCAGGCCGTGCGCCGGACGCTCGACGGCGCGGGCCCGACGCTCGCGCTCGTGCGCCCGCCCGGCCACCACGCCGAGCGGGACCGGGCGATGGGTTTCTGCCTCTACAACAACGTCGCCATCGCGGCGGCGGACGCGCTCGCGGCCGGCGCCTCGAAAGTCGCGGTCGTGGACATCGACGTCCACCACGGCAACGGCACGCAGCGGATGTTCTACGCCGATCCGCGCGTGCTCTACGTGTCCACCCATCAGTACCCGTACTATCCCGGCACCGGCGCGGCGCACGAGGTCGGCGACGGCCCGGGACGCGGCTTTACGGTCAACGTGCCGCTCGAGGCGGGCGCGACCGACGCCGACTACCGGCTCGTGTATGACGAGGTCGCCGGGCCCGTCGTCGAATCCTTCACGCCCGATCTGCTGCTCGTCTCCGCCGGCTTCGACGCGCACGAACGCGATCCGCTCGCCGGCATGCGCGTCTCGACCGAGGGGTACGCTGCCATCGTCCACCGCCTTCGCGCAGCCGCGGATCGCGCGTGCGGAGGGCGCATCGCGATGGTCACCGAAGGGGGCTACGACTTGCGCGCCTTTGCCGAATGCCTGAACGCCTCCATCGCCGTTCTCGAGGACGCGTCGATGAAGGCAGAGGCGTCCGAGACGACCGGCACGAGCGACGAACGAGCGCGCGCCGCGCTCAAGGCAGTCCGCTCGGCGCAGAAAGAATTCTGGTCGGTCTTTTAGCCTAGTTTAGCCAACCGCCTTAGTAATTTCGGCCCGCTCACCGCCCACTTCCTCGTCGTGACCGCGCCGGGCTTCTTGATTCCGCGAGACAATTGCCGCAGCCGCCATGTCGCCGGTGACGTTCAATGTCGTGGCGAACATATCTGGAATGGCGTCCACGGCAATCAATAGCCCGATGCCCTGCGGCGGAATTCCCATAGTCGCGACGAGCGGCGAGATCACGAGCAGCCAGCCATGCGGTACGCCGGGGGTGCTGAAGCTCGTCATGATAGCCGTGAGCGCGACGAGAACGAGCTGCATCGGCGTCAGGGTGACCCCGTAGAAGCGCCCGAGGAACGCGGCCGCGGTAATCCACATTAGAGGCAGTCCCATCTTGAACGTCGACACCGCGAGCGGGAGCACCACGTCGGACACGCGCGGCGGAAGGCCGAGCCGACGATTGGCGCCGTCGATGAGGGCTGGAAGCGACGCGAGCGAGGAGCTCGAGCTGAAGGCGACCGCCTGCGCGGGAAAGACGGCACGCGCGAATCGTGACACGGTGACTCCGCCAACCACTGCGGCGACCGGGTAGAGGAGCGCGATCATCAGCAGCTGGGTGACCGACATGACGACGACGTAGTAGCCGAGCGCCCCCGCAACCGAACCGCCCGTCCGGGTCGCGAGCGGGAGCATGAGCGCGAACACTCCGATGGGCGACAGTGCAATGACCACCCGCACGATAGCAAGCATCGCGTCGCCGAGCCCTGCGAAGAACGCGACCACCGGCCCGCGACGCTCGGGCGCGAGCGTGAGAAGCGCAAGCGCCAGCGGCAGCGCGAACATGACGAGCGGCAGCACTGCCCCATCGGCCGCCGCCTGAATCGGATTGGACGGCACGATCCCTGTGACCCACTCCGCGAAGCTCGGAACACGCGCTGTCGCGGACGATCCGGCATCGGTCGCGCTCGGCTGGAGCAACGGAGCCGTAGCGGGGTCGATGTGCAGCCACCCGAACAGCGGCGGCACGACAAGCAGGCTTACAACTGCGGCAAACAGGAGCAAGCCGACGAATGACACGATGGCTCGCACGCCGATGCCGCGCACGGCCCGCACGCTGGCCGACGACGCGACGCCCGTGATCAACAAAGAGACCACGAGTGGGATCACGGTCATCCGGATGGCATTGACCCAGAGGACGCCGATCGGTTCGATGAGGCTGATGAGCGACAGGAGGGCCGGCGTCGGATACTGGCGGACAACCAGCCCCGCAGCGAGCCCGAGCAGAAGCGCCACGACGACTTGGACAGTGAGCGACATGGACGCTGGTCATGCCGCCTGGTGACTCGGGCGACGGTCGAATACTAGCGGGCAGAGCCTCTAGATCGCAATAAAGCTACACGTCACTCATCGCGGTCGTCAGAACGAATTCGTCGTCATAGAACCAATCGGTGCCCCCTCCCGAAATCGTCAGACGATAGGTCTGGCCGGCTACGACTGGTATTCGCGCGACCACCGGCGAATAGCTGGAATGGTGGGTCTGGCTTGCGTGGTCCCGAGCGTGAGGACGTGCCTCGGGCTTTGTGCCTCAGCAGCGAGCCGTTATACGGGATGTCCGGGAGACGACGGCGCTCGGTGTTCCGCTTTTCGAGGAGCTGTTTGCTCCCTCTTACCCGAATGGGCAAATTACCGTGCCGGGCTGCAGACAGCCGACCCCGAATCGGTGAACTTTTGGCCGGCCATGGGAATGAACTCCCAGGCGTAGTGGCCCTTGCTCAGCGTGAACTTCAACACACCGTAGGTGGTGTTGTTGTGAACTTCGCTGTGCCGGGCAATCTTGTTGAGCTTGTACACGCCGGCGCCTCCCGTTCCGACGAGGAACAACCGAACGCCGCGCTCCGGATCCGGCTCGCCTTTTTGATTTAGCGGCGCAAAGCGCTCGTACAGGTGATCGTGGCTGTTGACTACGACGTCCGCGCCCGCTTCGTACAGAATCTTCCACACTTCCTTCATCTCGGGAGTGCCACCGTGAGGACCTGAGCTGAACAGCGGCATGTGCCAGTACGCGAGGACACAGTCTGTCGGGTGGGAGGCGAGGTCCTCACGCAGCCATGTCGCCTGCGGTGATCTGGCGTCGACAACTGCAGTGCCGTTCAGGGATATGATGTGCCACACGCCAAGGTCGTAGCTGTAGTACCCACGGCCGATCGGGCCCGCGTTGTCGCCGAAGTACTCGTAATAGGGCTGGCCGCGGTTCGTAATAAGATCGTGATTGCCCAGCGTTGGGCGCGTCCTGGCCTTATGCCGCCCCCACGTCGGTTCGTAGCAATCCTTGAGCTGTTTCGTGCTTCCGCTTGGATACGCATGATCGCCGAGCGTAAAGACCGTCCCCTCGATCTTGTCCAGGAGCGCCGCGGTGGCACGCGCGCCTCCGAGCATGTCGCAGTTCGCGATATCGCCCGCACCCACCAGCACCACACTCTCGTCGCCGTTCTGAGGCTGTGACGCCAGACGCGCTGCGCCACTCATCACGATCTGGACAAACGCGAATACCGTCAATGCTGTCTTCCGCAAGTAGGATCTCCTTTTCGGTCGAGTCGTTCCGTGCCGCGACGCCCCGCCGTCTCCTGACCAGCGGGATCGGCGCAGCATCTGCCGAAAAACGTTCACCGGCGGCAGCGGGATCGCGCTCAATGCATCGAGGAGCGGGTCCACATTGTAATGGATGGTCCAGGGAAAGCGTTCGTCGGCTGCGCGCTCCAGCAATGCGAGCGCCTGCGCGGGATCATCGAGTCCGACACGACCGCGTCGGCGTACGGTTGCGCTTCCCTTCTGGGCGCCGCACGAACCCCTGCCTTTTGGGTCAGAGATTCCAGGCTGCTCGCGATCTGCAGAAGTCGTTCGCCCGGAGACTTGCGAGCGACGGGCCGACGACATACAGGGTCTACATCGGTGGAGAGGCGTTCGAAGGGGGGATCGAGAACTTCTACGGAGAAGGAACGTTCTATCGGAGCTTCGTCGCAGAAGGCGCACAGGAGTGTCCTCAACCGCCGGGGTAGGCGTGAAACAGATACTGGCAGCAACGCAAGCCCGGGGTAGGACGGGCAACCCGTGGGGCCCTGCCGTGCATGATTTCGCGCAACGGGCTTAGCTAGATTCTGGACCCTCATGCTTTATATGGGCGCCGCCTCCCACCTGGGCATCAGGCTTCGCGATTACGACATCCGGATCAGGACCTTCATCCCGCGGTACGAGGAGATGCTCGACGCGGCGGCGGCAGCACTGAAGGCGCTGCCGCGCGGGCGGCCGCTCATACTGGACCTCGGCATCGGGTCCGGGGCCCTGGCCGCGCGGTCCGTCGCCGTGCTGCCGGGCGCGCGGATCGTCGGCATCGATAACGACAACGGGATGCTCCGGCTCGCGCGGCAGAGGCTCGGAAAGCGTCTAACGACGGTCCGTGGAGACTTCCGGTCGGCGCAGCTGCCGCGGTGCGACGCGGTGACCGCCGCCTTCGCGCTCCACCACATCGCCAGTCGCCCGGGCAAGGCGGCGCTCTACGCCCGCTGCTTCGCCGCGCTCGGTCGCGGCGGACTGTTCGTGAACGCCGACTGCTGCCTCGCCTCGAACCGGCGCATGCAGGCGCTCGATCGCGGTGCCTGGCTCGCGCATCTGCGGCGCCGATACGGTGGAGCTCGCGCCGCCGGGTATCTCCGGACCTGGGCGGAGGAAGATGTCTACTTCCGCCTCGAGGACGAAATCGACCTGCTGCGGTCGGCGGGCTTCACGGTGGACGTTCCCTGGCGGCGAGACTCGTTCGCGGTCATCGTCGGCGCGAAGCGCGAGGCCCGTCAGCTATAATCAAAAATCCGCCGTGACCGACTACAAACCCCAGCAGATCGAACAGAAGTGGCAGGACGCGTGGCGCGCGTCACGGGCCTTTGAAGTCACAGAGGATCCCGCGAAGCCGAAGTTTTACTGTCTCGAGATGTTCGCGTACCCGTCCGGGCACGCCCACGTCGGGCACGTCCGCAACTACATAATCGGCGACGTGGTCGCGCGGGTGAAGCGGATGCGCGGCTTCAACGTCCTGCACCCGTTCGGCTGGGACGCGTTCGGCCTGCCGGCCGAGAACGCCGCGATCCAGAACAACACGCACCCTGAAACCTGGACGCTCGAGAACATCGCCCACATGAAGGGGCAGCTCCAGCGGATCGGCATCAGCTACGCCTGGGAGCGGGAGATCGCCACCTGCCTGCCCGAGTACTACCGCTGGAACCAGTGGCTGTTCATCCGGATGTTCGAGCGGGGGCTCGCGTACCGACGGCGGTCGACCGTCAACTGGTGCTCGAGCTGTCAGACGGTCCTCGCCAACGAGCAGGTCGTGGATGGCGGCTGCTGGCGCTGCGGCACGCCGGTGACGACGCGTGAGCTGGAGCAATGGTTCTTCCGGATTACCGCGTACGCCGACGAGCTGCTCGACGCCATCGCGAAGCTGGACGAATGGCCCGAGAAGGTTCTGACGATGCAGCGGAACTGGATCGGGAAGTCGGAGGGGGCTCGCGTGAGATTCCCGCTCGCCGGACCTGGCGGGGACATCGAGGTCTTCACCACGCGCATCGATACGATCTACGGCGCGACGTTCGTGCTGCTCGCGCCCGAGCACGAGATGGTCGAGCGCTTCGCCCGTGAATCGAGCGACCCTGACGCGTTCCGCGCGCGCGCGAACCGCTTCCGCGCACAGGACCGCACGGCGCGCATGACGGGTGAGGTCGAGAAAGAGGGCTTTGATACAGGACGCCAGGCGATCAACCCGTTCACGCGCGTGCCCGTGCCGATCTGGATCGCCAACTTCGTGCTGGGCGAGTACGGCACCGGCGCCGTGATGGGGGTCCCGGCCCACGACCAGCGCGACTACGAGTTCGCGCGAACGTACAACCTGCCGATTCGGGTCGTCGTGCGTTCCGCCGACGGTCCTTCACCGGCGGTCGATTCCGTCGATTCCGTCGATTCCGTCGATTCAATGACCGAAGCGGTCTCGAACGACGGCGTTCTCATCAACTCCGGGCCGTACGATAGGATGCCGTCCGACGCCGCGCGCGAGGCGCTGACGGCCGAAGCCAAACAGCGCGGGATCGGCGAAGGGACCGTCCAGTACCGGCTCAAGGACTGGGGCATCTCGCGCCAGCGCTACTGGGGCACGCCCATTCCGATGCTGTACTGCGACACGTGTGGCATCGTCCCGGTTCGCGACGAGGATCTGCCGATCGTCCTGCCAAAGACCGCTGGGTTCAGCGGGCGCGGAGACTCGCCGCTCGCGCAGATTCCGGAGTTCGTGAACGCGACCTGCTGGAAGTGCGGCGGCCCCGCGCGACGCGAGACCGACACGATGGACACGTTCGTCGACTCATCGTGGTACTTCTTTCGTTTCTGCGACCCGAAGAACGACGTCAAGGCGTTCGAGCCGGCGGCGGTGAACTACTGGGGTCCGGTCGATTTCTACAGCGGCGGCGTCGAGCACGCGATCCTGCACCTCATCTACTCTCGGTTCTTCACGCGCGTGTTCCGCGACCTAGGGATGGTCGGTCTCGACGAGCCGTTCACGCGCCTCCTCACGCAGGGCATGGTGCTGCGCAACGGCCAGGTCATGTCGAAGTCGAAAGGGAACGTCGTCGATCCCGACGACATGATCCAGAAGTTCGGCGCCGACGCGCTCCGCCTCTACGTGATGTTCGTCGCGCCGCCCGAAAAGGAGATCGAGTGGACCGACGCCGGTCTCGAGGGGAGCTTCCGATTCCTCGCGCGCGTCTGGCGGCTCGTGGACTCGGTCTGCGACACCATCGCCGGCGAGGGGATTCCGTCCCCGGGCGGGCTGGAGCTGGACGAAGCGGAGCGCGCCATTCGACGCAAGACGCACGACACCATCCGTCGCGTGACGCACGACCTCGATCCGCGCGTCCATCTCAACACGGCGGTCTCGGCGATGATGGAGCTGGTCAACGAGCTGTACCAGTTCTGCGATCGGCCAGGCTGCTCGCTGTCGGCGCGCCGCGCCGGGGGGTCCGCGTCGGCGGGTGTCGTCGAGCGGAAGGAAACCGTGGCGGTCCTGAAGGAGGCGGTCGAGGGGCTGGTGCTGATGCTCTCGCCGTTCGCGCCGCACATGGCCGAGGAGCTGTGGGAACGGCTCGGTCACGCCGGCGGCATCGTCTCCGCCGGCTGGCCCGCGTACGACGCCGAGGTGGCGAAAGCCGAAGCGGTCGTCGTCCCCGTGCAGGTCAACGGCAAGGTCCGCGCCCGGCTCACCGTGCCGGCAGGCACGGCCGAGGACGAGCTGCAGCGGCTCGCGCTCGCGGACTCCGCCGTCCAAGGCCACCTCGCCGGTAAGCACGTCAAGAAAGTAGTGGTCGCAAACGGGGGGAAGCTTGTCAGTGTCGTGGTCGGCTAAGTGCCTTGTGCCGCGTGCCTCGTGCCTGGTGCGAGCGGATGCCTGGTGCCTGGTAGGTGCCTGGTGCCTGGCGCTGGCAGCCGGCTGCGGGTACTCGCTGGCGGGACGGGGCTCGTTTCTTCCCGAGTCGATCAAGACGATCGGCGTGCCGATGTTCGGGAACAGCACCGCCGTCTTCGAGATAGAGCGTCGCGTGACTGAGAAGGTCCGCTCCGAGCTGATCGGCCGCGGCCGCTACAAGGTTCTTCCGGATGCGACCGGCGTCGACGGTCTGCTCATCGGAGAGATCACGTCGATCACCATCGCGCCGGCGAGCTTTACCGAACAGCGCCAGGCGTCGCGCTACGCCGTCCTCATGACCGCGCGCATCGAATTCAAGGAAACGGCTTCGGGCAAGGTCCTGTGGTCCAACCCGTCCATGCAGTTCCGCGAGGAGTATGAAGTCACCACCGGCGTAACCGCGCTCGATCCGACCGCGTTCTTCAACCAGAACACGAACGCCGTGGAGCGCCTGTCGAGCAACTTCGCGCGGAGCGTGGTCAGCGCGATCCTGGAAGCGTTCTAGTGCCCGTCAAACGCGACGACGACGTCCGGAAGGAGATTTCGAGCGGGAAGCCCGCGCCCGTGTACCTCCTCGTCGGTGATGACGACGGCGCGTTGACGGCGCTCGTCAAGGAATTCTCCACGCTGGTCGAAGAAGACCTGCGCGCATTCAACCACGATCGGTTTTACGCTACCGACAAGGGCGTGACGCCCGACGCCGTCGTCGAGGCTGCACGCACGCTCCCGATGATGGCGCCCCGCCGCCTCGTCTCCATCCTGCGGGCGGAGAAGTGGCTCAAGCCGAAGCGGCGCGGCGCGGAGGTCGAGGGCAACGGAGAGGAGGAGTCCGGCGGCGAGCTGGACGCGCTGGAGCGCTACATCGCTTCGCCGGAGCCGCAGACGACGCTCGTGCTGGTGGCGGCGGACGTGGACAAAGGGCGGCGCCTGACGAAGGCACTGTACAAACAGGCGGTTGTCGTCGAGGCGTGGGGCTTCAAGAGCGACCGCGAGTTTCGGAGCGGCGAACTGGGGGCCGTCATCCAGCAGGCACAGGCCTGGATTCAGCGGAAGGCGAAAGCGGCCGGACGGACGATCGATCCCGACGCCGCCCGGCTGCTCGCGGAGCGCGCCGGGTCGGACATCGGCCAGCTGCGGGCCGACGTCGAACGCCTGCTCGTCTTCGCCGGGGAGCGCACGCGGCTGACGCGCGAGGACGCCGAAGCGATCGCGAGCGGGAAGACCTCGCAGGACCGATGGGCGGTCGCGAACGCGATCGAGCGCGGCGACACGCCGACGGCGCTCCGCGAGCTGGCGCTCGCGCTCGACGCAGGCGTCGTGCCGTACCTGATGCTCGGGCAGCTCGCGTGGGTCGCGAGGGACCGGCTCGCGCGGGGGAACCCCGCCGGCGTCCGCACCGCGGTCAACGCGGTCTTCCGCACCGACCTCGACATCAAGTCGTCTGGCGGCGATCCGCGCGTGCTGCTGGAGCGGCTGGTGGTGGAGCTGTGCGACGCGGTGCCTACGCGGAGGCGGTTTTGAGCTGCTTCGCGATCCGCGACTTGTAGCGGCCGGCGGCGTTCGGGTGGATGATGCCCTTGCCCGCCATCTTGTCGATGAGTGACACGGTCTCGTTGAGCGCGGCCCGCGCCTCCTTCGTGTCCTTCGCGTCGATCGCGGCGCGGATGTCCTTCAACGCGCTGCGAAGCCGGCTGCGGAGCTGCCGGTTCGCATCCCGCCGCAGGACGTTCTGACGATGAGCCTTCTGGGCCGACTTGTGCCTGATTGCCACGTGACAGTCTTCTCCTGAGTCGAAAACGGAACCCCTAAGTATAGCCTAGTCGCGACCCTTGAGCCTCCGGAGCGCGCGGCGCTCGCGTTTGTCTTCTCTCCATCCGGGGGCCCCTTTCCCCCGGCTTGCCGATCGGACGAACGGCCGCGACAGGTGCGCGATCCGGCGCAGCTCGACCTCCTCGGGCGTCGGCGGCGGCGTGAGGTCTTCAAAAAGTGCCCGGGCCTCCGCTTTCGCGATGTGCTTGTCCGCCAGGCCGGCCACGCGGACGCGCTGCCGGCGTCCGAGCGGTCGGGTGATGAGGATCTCGTCGCCCGGGCGGACCTCGCGATGCGGCTTCGCGCGGCCGCCGTTGACCTCGACCTTCCCGCCCTCGCAGGCGCGCTTGGCCTCGGACCGCGTGCGGAACAGGCACGCGACGTCGAGCCAAACATCGAGGCGAACGGTCTCCATTGTGGACTGTAGAATGCTGAGCGCTGATTCTAATCGGTCAGAACGGCTCTAGCGGCCGGCCGGCTTGACGTTGGTGTAGCGCACGACCTCGCGCCCGTCGACGATCTCGACGGTGCGGTAAATGCGGTTCGGGCGGGAAAGCGGGGTCGAGTTCCTGATCCTCGCCACGTAGGTCCGCGTCTCACGGTACGGTGGGACCTTCTGGCCGTACCGATCGACGGTTTTCGGCCCGGCGTTGTAAGCCGCGAGCGCGAGCTCTTCATTGTGGCCGTACCGATCGAGCAGCTTGCGGAGGTACCGCACGCCGGCCCGGATGTTCTCGGCCGGGTCGTAGGGATTCAGCACGCCGTACTCGGTGGCCGTCTGCGGCATGAGCTGCATCAGCCCCATGGCGCCCTTGATGGAGCGCGCCCACGGATCGTACGCGGATTCGGCCTGGATCACCGCGCGGACCAGATCGGCACGGATGCCCTGATCGCGCGAATGCGCGACGATCAGGTGGTTGTACACCTCCGCGCGCGTCGAGGCGACCGGGCTCGTCGTCCGGACGTTCGAGCCTTCGCGGATCGCAAACGACTGGATCCGCTTCGCTTCTTTGACCTTGGGCCGATCCGAGAGGACCAGGGTCCCGTCGGCGTCGCGCCAGGCGTAAACCTGTGCCTGAACGGTCGCGGGGACCGCCAGGACGCACACAAGCCCGGTCAGAAACAGACGTCTCATGGCGAACAGATTCGAAGTTGGGTCCGGCCGATCGGTTGAGCAAGCCCCCGGCCGGGTGGCGCTGGCCAGGATCGTCGCTCCAACCAGCTGATTCAAAGATGGTTATCGGCACAGCTCGGAGGCGGCTTGAGGGGCGCTGGAAGGCCAGGTTGTGCGGTTTCCGGACCCTGCCTTTCAATTCTGTTGTGGTAGCTCAGCAGGAGACGAGATTTCGATGATAATGCCTCTGGAGCGAGACGTGGCCGACTGGGGCGTCTTCCGTCCGGGGCATCAGGTCTGGCAGCGCGCCAACATCATGGCGGCAGCCAACTACTTCCGCGAGGCGGTGTCGCGCAGTCCCGACGACCTGCGGCTGAAGTCGCTGTACGAGGGTCTCCTCGAAGTGCTGGACCCTTCGCGCCGCACGCAGCGCTATCAGCGGGAGCTGGCTTTTGGAGCGACCATCGCCAGGCAGGAACGGCGGCGAGGGAGCGAGCGCCGGACCGGGCGCGACCGCCGGCACACGGACGTCGGCCCGCCGGGCGGCATTGAGCGACGGCGTGGTTCTGATCGCCGCGGCATCCGCGATCGCCGCCGACGGTGACGCTCCTGGCCTCTGACCTCCGACCCCTGGTCTCTGACCTCCGACCCCTGGTCTCTGACCTCTGACCCCCTACCTCGGCCGGCCCAGCATCGCCCGCACCACCTCGCGGCTCTTCGCGAGCAGCTCGTCGATCTTCGCGGGATCCTTGCCGCCCGCCTCGGCGAACTCCGGACGACCGCCCCCGCCGCCGCCGACGATCGGCGCGATCTGCTTGACGATATTGCCGGCGTGCACGCGGCCCGCGAGATCCTTCGTCACCGAGACCACCAGCGCGACCTTGCCGTCGTTCTCCGAGGCGAGCACGACGACGCCGCTCGTCAGGCGGTCGCGCAGCGAGTCGGACAGCCCCCGCAGCGCGCCCTTCTCGAGCCCGGCGATCTTCCGCGCGACCATCCGGACCCCGCCGATCTCGATCGCATCGTCGGAGCCCGCGGCTGACGAGCTCCCGCCGGCGAGCGCCGCTTTCATTCTGAGCTGCTCGTTCTCGCGCTGGAGGCGCTTGGCCTCAGCCTGCAGCCGCCGGACGGCGTCGGCCGCTTGATCGGCGGGCACGGCGAGCGCGTCGAGAACGCCGGCGAGCGCGTCGCGGCGCTCCTCGTAGTAGCGCACCGCCCCTTCGCCGGTGAGCGCCTCGATGCGGCGGACGCCGGCTGCGACGCCGCTCTCCTGCGTGATGACGAAGAAGCCGATGTCGCCGGTCGCGCGGCAGTGCGTGCCGCCGCACAGCTCGACGCTGAAGCCCGGGATCATGACGACGCGGACCCGATCGCCGTACTTCTCGCCGAAGAGCGCCATCGCGCCGCCGGCGACCGCGTCTCGATACGGCATGACCTCGGTCGTCACCGCGCGGTCCTCGATGATCTCG
>JBOGJB010000141.1:0-13660 GCA_050745085.1 Vicinamibacterales bacterium | reverse complement strand
CCCTGACCCTGACCCTGACCCTGACCCTGACCCTGGGATCCCCCACGCGGCACGGCGCGTTCGGGCGCGTGCGACGGTGGCGGCGGGGAAGACCGCTCAGGTCCGGAGCGCATCCGCGACGGTCGCGGCGCCGATTCGGGAGGCGGCGCGCCATGCAGGCCACCGCGGTAAGGACCCCGATCCACCTCCGACGGGAGCGGCGTCGCCGGCATCGCCGGCACGGTCCCCGGCAGCGGCACGCCGCGCGGCACCGCCTGCTGCCAGCCAGGTCGAGGGGCCTGCTCCGAGCCGCCTCGACGCGGATCGCGATCGGAGGCGGGGTCGTACGGCGGTGGCGCGTACGGCGACGGCGCAGAGGAGGGCATTTCGGGGCCGGGACGGCCGACGCCTGCGTCCCGTACGCGGCTCCGGCGTCCGCTGTCGCTCGGCAATCCCGGGGAGGTCTGCGCGCCGCTGCCGCCCTGACGCGGAACAGCCATGTCACGATCGAACCCGGGGCGAGGTTGAACGTCGTTGCCGAATCCCGGGCGCGCGCGCCGGCTCGGGGCATCCGGAATCTCCGACGGCGAGCGTACCGCCGGTATCGACGGCACGGTGCCCGGCAGCGGTACGCCGCCGCGCGGGACGGCCCGATCCCGGCCGACCGAATAGAGCGGCGCGCCACGCGGCACGGCGATGCCCGTGCGATCCGTCCGCACAGGACCTGCCGTGGTCGTCACGAACGTCGCGCCGCGCGGGATGGCGGATCCGCCCACCGCGTGGCGGTCCACTGCGAAACCGGGCACGAACCTTCGAGAGGGGACGACGGTCCACGCATTCCAGGGATTGAATCCAGTATTGACGTTGACGCTGAGGCCGACGACCGGGCGTCCGTTCCAGCCGCGCGGGCACCAGCCCACGAAGCCAGGCGAGTAGCTCCAGGACACCCACGCAGGACCCCATCGTCTCGTCGGAATCCAGAACCACACGCCGGACGAGAATCCCCAGCGACCGTAGTGATGCGTCGGCCACGCCCACGGCTCGTACCCGATCCACGTCCATCCGTACGGACGGTAGTAATCCCAGCGTCCTCCGTGGTACGGACGCCAGCCATGGCTGACGCGCGGATACCAGACGTAGCCGTAGCTCGCGTCCTGCTGCCAGGAGCCGTAGCTGTCGAACGTGCCGCCGTACGAATACAGCTCCTGCGGCAGATACTGAGACGAGGCCACGCCGAGTCGCGCCTGGCGTCGATCTTCAACCCAGCGCTCGAACGCGTCCCAGTACGCGACGTTGTACTCGTGCGCGTAGCTCGGCATCGCGCGGTTGAGCGTCACCGCACGCTCGCCGGCGCGCACCAGCGTCGCACCCGATTCGTTCGCGAGCTCCGCCGAGCCGCGCAAGACAACGAGCTCGACATCGAGACGATCGCCACCGGGCGCCATGAGCGCGACCCGATAGTCTCCGGGCTCGGCGATGCGCACCCATCCCGACGGCGTGTCGATCCGATACTGCACGGGTGCGCCTCGGGCGACCATCAGCCGCACGCGTCCCTCGAGGAGGCGCAGGAGGGCATCCGACTGCAGATCGACGCGCGTGAAGTGATCGACGTCGAGAACGCTGCCGTCCCCAAAGAGGATCTCCACGCGCCCTTCCTGCGTGCGCAGGCGATCGCCGGCGAGCAACGGAACGTTCCGCGGAGACTGATCGAGGCGGCCGTCGCGCTCGAGCGAGGCGGCGCCGTCGAGGACGCTGATGTGCGCGGGCGCCTGATCGACCCCCTCGACATCTCGTGTCGCGGGATCGGGCGGATCCTGCGCGCGCGCGGCGGACGCCGACAGCGTCGCGGCCGACACCAAAACCAAAAGCAAGAGGGAACGGGATCTGGGAAGCATGCGTGGTCCCCGTTCAGGAGGGCTGGCTGGCGTGATTATAACAGCACGCCCACCTGGCATGAGGCTCATCTGCCACCGGGCTTTCGCCCCATTCCTGGCCCCGGAGCATTGACAAATACACACTCATGTTTCATAATAGTGGCGCTATCAAAGCTCCGGATTCGCGCCGGGAAGAAAGGACAACGTTCATGAGCAAGATCATCGGGATTGACCTCGGTACCACGAACTCGGTCGTCGCCGTCATGGAAGGCGGCGAGCCGGTCGTGATCACCAACCCGGAGGGCAGCCGCATCACTCCCTCGGTCGTCGGCTTCACCAAGTCGGGCGAGCGCCTGGTCGGGCAGGTCGCCAAACGGCAGGCGGTGACCAACCCGGAGAACACGGTGTTCTCCATCAAGCGCTTCATGGGCCGCAAGTACGACGAGGTCACCGAAGAAATGAAGATGGTGCCGTACACGGTCGTGCGCGCGTCGAACGGCGACGTCCGCGTGTCGGCCGGCGGCAAGGAGTACTCGCCGCCCGAGATCTCCGCGATGATCCTGCAGAAGCTCAAGCAGGCCGCTGAGGCCTACCTGGGCCAGACGGTCACCAAGGCGGTCATCACCGTCCCCGCCTACTTCAATGACGCGCAGCGGCAGGCCACGAAGGACGCCGGCCAGATCGCCGGCCTCGAGGTCATGCGCATCGTCAACGAGCCGACCGCCGCCGCGCTCGCCTACGGCCTGGACAAGAAGAAGGACGAGACGATCGCCGTCTACGACTTCGGCGGCGGCACGTTCGACATCTCGATCCTCGAGGTCGGGGAGGGAGTCGTCGAAGTCAAAGCGACCAACGGCGACACGCATCTCGGCGGCGACAACCTCGATCAGCGCGTGATCGAGTGGATCGCCACCGAGTTCAAGAAGAGCGACGGCATCGATCTGAGTAAGGACCGGATGGCGCTCCAGCGTCTGAAGGAGGCGGCGGAGAAGGCCAAGATGGAGCTCTCGACCGTCATGCAGAGCGACATCAACCTGCCGTTCATCACGGCGGATCAGACCGGGCCGAAGCACCTGACGATGCAGCTCACGCGCGCGAAGTTCGAGTCGCTCGTTGAGGATCTGCTGCAGAAGACCGTGCAGCCCGTGAAGCAGGCGCTGCAGGACGCGGGGCTCCAGCCGAACCAGATCGACGAAGTCGTGCTGGTCGGCGGCTCGACGCGTATCCCGCGCGTGCAGCAGATCGTGAAGGAGCTGTTCGGCAAGGATCCGCACCGAGGGGTCAACCCCGACGAGGTCGTCGCGGTCGGCGCGGCGATCCAGGCCGGCGTGCTCGCGGGCGAGGTCAAGGACCTGCTGCTGCTCGACGTCACGCCGCTCTCGCTCGGCATCGAGACGCTCGGCGGCGTCATGACGACGCTCATCCCGCGCAACACGACGATCCCGACGCGCAAGAGCGAGATCTTCTCGACGGCGGCGGACGGTCAGACGAGCGTCGAAGTGCACGTCCTGCAGGGCGAGCGGCAGATGGCGCGCGACAACCGCACGCTCGGCCGCTTCCATCTGATCGGTCTGCCGCCCGCACCGCGCGGCGTCCCGCAGATCGAGGTCACGTTCGACATCGACGCGAACGGCATCGTCAACGTGTCAGCGAAGGATCTCGGCACCGGCAAGGAGCAGAAGATCACGATCACCTCGTCGTCCGGTCTGAACAAGGAAGAAGTGGACCGCATGGTCAAGGAGGCGGCCTCGCACGCCGACGAGGACAAGAAGCGGCGCGAGGAAATCGAGGCGCGCAACCACGCCGATCAGGCGGTGTACGGCGCCGAACGGCTGATCCGCGAGAACGGAGACAAGATCGCGGCGGCCGACAAGCAGGCGATCGAGTCTGCGATCGAGGAGCTCAAGAAGGCGATCGAGAGGAACGACGCCGCCGCGATGCAGAGCGGCATGGAGCGGCTCAATCAGGCGCAGTACAAGGCCAGCGAGGCGATGTACCGGCAGGCGCAGAGCACACAGCCGGGCGCCGGGGCGCCGCCTCCGGGCGCGGAGCCGTCACCGCAGCCCGACGCCCAGTCGAGCGGGGACGTCATCGACGCTGAAGTTGTCGAGGAGGACAAGAAATAAGTAGGCAGCGGTTCAGGTCCATGGACTTTTACATAGTGCTTGGCGTCGAGCCGGGCGCGACGGTGTCGGACATCAAGCGCGCGTACCGGCGGCTGGCGCGGCGGTATCACCCGGACATCAACCCGGGCGATCGCGCCGCCGAGGCGCTCTTCCGCCGCATCGCCGAGGCGTACGAGACGCTCGTCGATCCCGATCGGCGGCGCAAGTACGACCAGACGGGCGGACAGCTCGCGGTCGTGACGGATGCGCCGTTGTCGTTCGCCGGATTCGATTTTTCGGCGGTTGTGGAGGGACCGCAGGCGGCGACGTTTGGCGAGCTGTTCGCCGATGTGTTTCAGCCGCAGGCGCCTGAAGACGGTCCCCTGGCAGGCGCGGACCTGCACGCGACCGTGTCGCTCACCTTCGAGGAAGCGGTGCGCGGCGCGGAGCGGCGCATGACGCTCACGCGGCAGGAGACCTGTCAGGTGTGCGGGGGGGCGGCCGTCATTCGCACGCCCGAGGGGCGTTGCCTGGCCTGCCGCGGCGCCGGGAGCGTGCGGTGGGCGCGTGGCCACATGGTCTTCACCAAGGCCTGCGCCGCCTGTGACGGATCCGGCCGGCAGCGGCACCAGCCCTGCGGCGCGTGCGCCGCGCAGGGCGTGTCCGCGAAGACCGAGTCTCTGGCGGTACGGATCCCGGCGGGCATCGCCGACGGCGGGCGCGTGAAGGTCCCCGGGCGCGGGCACGCCGGGCGGCGCGGCGGACGAGCGGGGGATCTGGTCGTCGCCGTCGAGGTCGCGCCGCATCCGTTCTTCCAGCGCCGCGGTGACGACCTGCACGTCCTCGTGCCGATCGCGATCCACGAGGCGGCGCTTGGCGCGCGGATCGACGTACCGGCGATCGACGGGCCGGCGACGCTGAAGGTGCCGCCCGGGACGCAGACCGGCCAGCGGTTCCGCGTGCGCGGCCGCGGCGTTCCGTCGGCGCGTGACGGCCGTCAGGGCGACCTCGTCGTCGAGGTCCGGCTGACGCTGCCGGCGGTCATCGACGAGCGGTCCAAGGAGCTGCTGCGGGAGTTCGGACGGATCAATCAGGAGAGCGTCCGGAAATAGCCATGGCGAAGAAGACCGGCAAGGCGTACTACATGATCAGCGCCGTGGCGCAGAAGTACAACATCCATCCGCAGACACTCCGGTTGTACGAGCGCGAGGGGCTCCTGAAGCCGTCGCGCACGGAAGGCAATACCCGCCTCTACTCCGAGGAGGACCTCGAGCAGCTCGAAACGATCCTGTCGCTCACGCGCGAGCTGGGGGTGAACCTCGCCGGGGTCGAGATCATCCTCAACATGCGGCGGAAGATCGAGCAGATGCAGCACGAGGTCAACGAGTTCCTGGCCTACGTCAAGCGTGAGCTGGCGCGCGGGGTCGGCGATTGGGAGCAGCGCCTGACGACCGCGCTCGTCAAGTCGGCCCCATCGGATCTCGTCCGCCCGGCCCCGCCGCAGGTGACCGTGCACGAGGCACCAGCGAAGCACGAGGCTCCACCGAGGCACGAGCCACCATCGAGGCACGAGGAACGAGGCCCGCACGAAGCCCAAGGCACGAAGCACGAGGAACGGCGGACGAAGTAAGAAGTAAGTAGTATCATCGTCCGCATGCGCCGCGTGGACGAAGCGACCGACACGCTGCACGCATATCTGCGCGCGATCGCCAAGCTCCCGCGCGTGACGCCAGACGAGGAGCGCGCGCTCGGACGCCGCATCCAGGCCAGCGGTGGCGCCGACGAGGAGGCGGTGCAGCGCCTCGTCGAGTCCAACCTCCGGTTCGTCGTCAGCTACGCCAAGCACTACCGCGCGTTCGGGGTTCCGTTTCTCGACCTCATTCACGAAGGCAACCTCGGCCTCATCGAGGCGGCGCGCCGGTTCGACGCGGGGCGCAACGTCAAGTTCATCACCTACGCGGTCTGGTGGATCCGGCAGGCGATCCTGCACCTGCTCACCGGCGAGACCCGGGCCGCGTCGGCGGCGTCGGTGTCGCTCGACGCCCCGGCGGGAAGCGGCGGCGAGGACGATGGGCCGGAGCTGTGGGAACGGCTGGAGCAGGAGACCGAACCGCCGGCGGAGGCGGCCTTCGTGCGGCGCGCGCTCCACGATCAGATCAAGGACGCGCTCAAGGACCTCGACGACAAGGAGCGGCAGGTCGTCGCCCTGCGCTTCGGCCTTGGCCGGCGCGACGATCCTCGGACGCTGCAGGAGATCGGCGACCGCCTGCACCTGACCCGCGAGCGCGTTCGCCAGATCGAGGCGCGCGCGAAGGACAAACTGCGGCGCTCGCGGCGCGCGACGGGTCTTCGCAGCTATCTGAACTGACGCTGATGCTAGAATCCTGTATCGAAGAATGACTTGTCCGCATTGCGAAGGAACTGGTTGGCATCCGGTCGAGCGTGAGGGCGTGCAGCGCGTGGAGCGCTGCGACTGCTGGCGCGCCGGGCTCACCGACAAGCTCCTCGGGGACGCGCGCATCCCGCCCCGATATCGTCACTGCGATCTCGACAACTTCCGCGACAACAACGACTCGCTTTCTGCCGCCGTTCGGAGGGCGCGCGGGTTCGCCGAGCGCTTTCCGGTCGTCGATCGCGGCCACTTCTTCGTCGGCAAACCCGGGGTGGGCAAGACGCACCTGGCGGTTGCGGCCCTCAAGGAAGCGATCCGGCGCACGAACGCCCGCGGGATCTTCTACGACATCCGCGACCTGCTCAAGGAGATCCGCAGCACCTACAACCCGGTGGTGCGCACGACCGAGGCGGAGGTGATCAGGCCGGTCATGGAGGCGGAGCTGCTCGTCCTCGACGACATCGGCGCCGAGAAGACGTCGGAGTGGGTGGAGGAGACGATCAACCTGATCGTCACCACCCGCTACAATGAGCGGCGGGCGACGATCTTCACCTCCAACTACACGCTGCTGGACGATCCACTCGACCCCGATTCGCTCGCCGTGCGCGTCGGCTTCCGGATGTGGTCACGGCTGCACGAGATGTGCGACTTCGTCGAGATGCGGGGCGTGGACTACCGTGAGGCGGGGCCCGACGCCACGCCTGACCGGCTCGCCGAGCTCGATCGACGCGGTAGCGCCAGCCATCGCCCGGCTCCGTCCCGGACCGGCAAGGCGATGCTCAAGGCTCAGCTCAAGAACAAGGACCTCGGTTGGACCGGTGGGAAAGCGGGGACGTAGCGGCGGCCACTCGGCATTCCCCATTCAGCATTCCACAATGCCTCCCCTGGGTCTCTATCTCCACATTCCGTTCTGCTCAGCCATCTGCAACTACTGCAACTTCAACAGGGGTCTGCTCGACGCAGATCTGAAGGCGCGTTACGTCGCCGCGCTCGAGGCGGAGATCGCGCGCGCGGGGGATGGGCGCGGCGCCGACACGATCTATTTTGGCGGCGGAACGCCGTCGCTGTTGGAGCCGTCGGAGATCGCGCGCCTGATCGCGGGGTGCCGCGCCGCGTTCGACGTCAGCGCCGACGCGGAAATCACGATGGAGGCGAATCCGGAGAACGCGTCGATCGAGCGGCTCGACGGTTTCCGCCGCGCGGGCGTCACACGTCTCAGCTTCGGTGTGCAGTCGTTCGACGATCAGGAGCTCGGCCGGCTCGGCCGGCTGCACAACGCGCATCGCGCGCGGGCGGCGGTGGGAGAGGCGCGCGCGGCCGGCTTCGACAACGTCAGCCTCGACCTGATGATGTGGCTGCCGCAGCAAACCGTCGAGACCTGGCGGCGGAACGTGGACGAGCTCATCGCGCTCGGTCCCGAGCACGCCTCGCTCTATATCCTCGAGGTGTATCCGAACGCACCGCTCCGAGACGAGATGGCCCGCGCGGGCTGGTCGCAGGCGCCGGACGAGGACGCCGCGGAGATGTACCTGTCGAGCATGGCCACGCTCGAGCGCGCCGGCTACGCGCAGTACGAGATCTCGAACGTCGCTCGACCCGGGCGCGTGTCGCGCCACAATCTCAAGTACTGGCAGGACGGCGCGTGGCTCGGCTTCGGCTGCGGCGCGCACTCGACCGATGCCGGCATCCGCTGGCGCAACGTCGCCGGAACCTCAGACTACGTCGAGCGCATCGCCGCCGGCCTCGGCGTCGCGGCCGAGCGGCGCGTGCTGACACCGGACGAGCGCGTCGAAGACGCCGTCTTCACCGGGCTCCGTCTCGCCGAGGGGATCGATCTCGCGGCGTTCGGCGCGCGGTACGGCGTCGATCTCCTGGCGCGTTTTGATCACGCCATGGGCCCCTTCCTCGACGCGGGCCTGCTGCGGCGCACGGACGGCCGGCTTGCGCTGACGCGCGACGGCATGCTGCTCTCCAATGAGCTGTTTTCACAGCTCATTGGAGAGCCCGAACATCGGGCCATGGATGATCGGCCGATCGGGTCACATGACCCGATGATCCGATCACCCATCGACCATCCGTGTGGTAAAGTAATCGGTCTTTGCCAGCCCCGGAATTACGATTTTGAGGAGGACTGAATGCGCTCGTTTGTCGCGCTGATAACCGCTCTCGTCGTCAGCTCCGCCGCGGCCGCCGCCCAGACGCCGCCGCCGTCGCAGCCCGCGCCGTCGCAGCCGGCGCAGCCAGCGGCACAACCACCAGGACGCGTGTTCGGTTCCGACGCCGGCGTCATCTTCAACCAGGTCAAGGCGGACAAGACCGCCGACTTCGAGTTCGCGATAGGCAAGATCAAGGAAGCGCTGCTGAAAAGCACCGATCCGGTCCGTAAGCAGCAGGCGGCGAGCTGGAAAGTGTTCAAGGCGCAGGAGGCCAATCAGGGCGGGAACATCTTTTACCTCTTTGTGATGGACCCGGTCGTCAAGGGCGCCGACTACGCCATCGGCAAGATTCTGTCGGAAGGCCTGCCCGCGGCTGAAGTGCAGGACGTCTGGAAGAAGTACACCGACTCGCTGGCGGCGGGGCAGAACGTGCTCAACCTGCAGCTGGTCGCGAATCTCGGCACGCCGTAAATAAGGGTTCAAGGTTCGGGGTTCAGGGTTCAAGGTTGGGTTCAACCTTGAACCATCAGAAAGTCAGGTTCAGAACGTCAGATTCAGTCCCGCATAGATCCGCTGCGGCTTCGAGTGCCGCGGCCCTCCCTGCAGCGTGAAAAGTCGATAGTCCACCCGCAACCGCAACGGGCCGGCGAGCGAAATCTTCACGCCGCCGCCGACGTTGATGCCGACGTTGGTCTCCGACACCTCCCCCAGGCGCTCGCGGTAGAAACCGCCACCGATGGTCCCGTACGGCTGAACGGTGCCGAACGGCGTCTGCACGAGCAGATTGCCCATGCCGGTGATGAGCGACGGCGCGAGCGACTCCAGGTCCTCCGACGTCTTCGAGTACTCGAACTCGAAGCCGACGACGAGCAGGCTGATGCCGACCGCGCCGCCCCGGGCGAGGCGGGGTTCCGGTGTCATCGTCGATCCGATGAACAGCGTGGCGTCGGCGCTGGCGGGCGACGCCGTCAGCACGCCCGCGGCGCAGACAATGCCCAACGCCGAATACCTAAGGCCGAATGCGTATGAGTTGAGCGTGCGGCGAATGTGCATGACCTCATTCTACTGGCCTCTGGCCCTCCGATCCCCGGCCTCTGACCTCCGGCCTCCATGATAGATTTGCTGAGATGGACTTCCGCCTGAGCGAGGAGCAGACGCTGCTTCGCCGGACCGTGCGGGAATTCGCCGAAGCCGAGATTCGTCCCCGCGTCATGGAATGGGACGAAGCGCAGCAGTTCCCGATGGACCTGCTGCCCCGCCTCGCGTCGCTCGGGCTGACGGGCATCCAGTTCGACGAGCGCTACGGCGGCGCCGGGATGAGCGCCGTCGACTACTGCGTCTGCATCGAAGAGCTCGCGCGTGTCGACCCGTCGATCGCGCTGTCGGTCGCCGCGCACAACGGGCTCTGCTCGGCGCATATCAACATGTTCGGCAGCGACGCGCAAAAGGACCGCTGGCTCGGGCCGCTCGCGCGCGGCGAGATGCTCGGCGCGTGGGGCCTGACCGAAGCGGGCGCGGGCAGCGACGCCGCCGGGATGCGGACGACCGCGGTGAAGCAGGGACACTGCTGGTGCCTCAACGGCTCGAAGACCTTCTGCACGCACGGCCGGATCGGCGGCGTGATGGTGGTGATGGCGGTGACCGATCGCGGCAAGGGGCACCGCGGGGTGTCCGCCTTCGTCGTTCCGAAGGAGACGCCGGGCATGTCCGCCGGCAAGAAAGAGAACAAGCTCGGCATGCGCGCGAGCGATACGAGCGAAGTCATCTTCCAGGATTGCCGCGTGCCCGCCGAGCACCTGCTCGGCGAGGAGGGGCAGGGGTTCATCAACACCCTGCAGGTGCTCGACGCGGGCCGGATCGGTATCGCGGCGCTCTCGGTCGGCCTCGCGCAGGGGGCGTACGAAGCGGCGCGCGACTACGCCCGGGAGCGGCGGCAATTCGGCCAGCCGATCGCGTCGTTCCAGGCGATCCAGTGGAAGCTCGCGGACCACGCGACGCGGATCGAAGCGGCGCGATGGCTGACCTACCGCGCCGCGTGGATGAAGGACCGCGGGCAGCGGATGACGCGCGAGTCCTCCATGGCGAAGCTGTTCTCGAGCGAGATCGCCGTGCGGGCGGCCGAGGACGCCGTGCAGATCCACGGCGGCTACGGCTTCGTGAAGGACTATCCGGCTGAAAAATATTTCCGCGATGTGAAGCTCACCACGATCGGCGAAGGGACGAGCGAGATCCAGCGACTCGTCATCGCCCGCCAGCTTCTGGGGAACTGAGCGCGTGACGCTGGCCGAGCGCGTGCTGGCCGGGGATGCGCGCGCCGTGGCGCGCGCGATCTCGCTCGTTGAGGACGAGACGGCCGGGGCGGCGGCGCTCGTGCGCGATCTGTTCCCGCGCACCGGACGCGCGTACCTCGTCGGCGTCACGGGGCCGCCCGGCGCGGGGAAGAGCACGCTCGTCGATCGACTGACGGCGGCGTGGCGCGCCGCGGGACGGACGATCGGTGTCATCGCCGTCGACCCGACGAGCCCGTTCACCGGCGGCGCGATCCTCGGCGACCGCGTGCGCATGCAGGCCCACGCGGGAGACGAGGGGGTGTTCATCCGGAGCATGGCGACGCGGGGCCATCTGGGCGGGCTCGCGAGCACGACGGGGGACGCCGCAGACGTCCTCGACGCCGCCGGCAAAGATCTCATCCTCATCGAAACCGTCGGCGTCGGCCAGGACGAGGTGGACATCGTCCGAACCGCCGACGTGTCGGTCGTCGTGATCGTCCCGGGCACCGGCGACGACGTGCAGGCGCTCAAGGCGGGCATCATGGAGATCGCCGACATCTTCGTCGTCAACAAGGCGGACCGCGAGGGCGCGGACCGGACCGCCGCGTCGATCGAGGCGATGCTGGCGCTGCAGACGTACCCGCCGGGGGCGTGGCGGCCGCCCATCCTGAAGACCGAGGCGATCGCCGCGAAAGGAATCGTCGAGCTGGTCGAGACGATCGAGCGGTTCCGCGCGCAGACTGCGCAAGCGCTCGGCCCGCGCCGCCGCGCGCGGGGGGAGTTCCGCCTCCGCGAGCTCGTCGGGACGAGGTTCCTCCAGCACGTCGCAGACCGTGTGCTCGCGCAGGGTGAGTTCGATCGGATGCTGGACCGAATCGCGGCGCGCGACCTCGATCCCTACTCGGCGGCGCAGGAGATCCTCGGCAGAGCCATCAAACGATGAAAGTCAGGCTGGACCACATCGGGATTGCGGTCGCGGATCTCGACGCCGCGCTGCGTTTTTACCGCGACGCGCTCGGCCTCGACATCGACGCGCCCGAAGAGGCCGCCTCGCAGCGGGTCCGGGCGCACTTCATCCCGGTCGGCGACGCGGCGCTCGAGCTGCTCGAGCCGACGGCGGCCGACTCGCCGATCGCGAAGCATCTCGAGAAGCGCGGACCGGGGCTGCACCACATCACGCTCCGCGTGGACGACATCGAAGCGGCGCTCGCGGAGCTGAAGGCGCGCGGCGTGCGGCTCATCGACGAGCGCCCGCGCCCCGGCGCGCGCGGCTCGCTCGTCGCGTTCATTCATCCCTCGAGCGCGCAGGGCGTGTTGGTGGAGTTGAAGCAGGTGCCTCGTGCCTAGGCCTTCGTGCCTCGCGCCTCGCCCATCGTGCCTCGACCCGTTCCTCGTGCCGTCGTTCCTCGTGCGAGGCACCCACACTGCACGCGTGATCTCGCACGCGCCCCGAGGAACGAGGCACCGCCCGAGGCCAGAGGCCCGAGGCCCGAGGCCCGAATTCTGATGCGTTTCGGCGACCTCGAGTTGATTCCGCTCAGCGACGGTTTCTTCCGCCTCGACGGCGGCGCTATGTTCGGCGTTGTCCCGAAGCCGCTGTGGGAGAAGCGCGCGCCCGCCGACGAGAAGAACCGCATCACGCTGGGGCTGCGGCCGCTTCTGGTGCGCGGGATGCGGACGATGATCATCGACGCGGGGATTGGCGACAAGATGGACGCGAAGAGCGCGCAGATCTACGGCCTTGATCGCACGTGGCACCTCGACCTGGCGCTGGCAGAAGCCGGCGTGCGGGCCGAGGAGATCGACATCGTGCTCGCGACGCACCTGCACTTCGACCACTCCGGCGGCTTTACCGCGCGGACGGCCGACGGTCAGCTGCGACCCCGCTTCCCTCGCGCGCAATACGTCGTCCGGCGCGGGGAGTGGGAGGACGCGACGCACCCGCACGAGCGGAACCGCGCGAGCTACCTCGCGGAGAACTTCCAGCCGCTCGCCGACGCCCGCGTCCTCCAGCTTGTGGATGCCGATGCCACCGTCATGCCGGGCGTGAAGGTCCGGAGAAGTGGCGGGCACACGATGCATCACCAGGTCGTGATGATCGAGTCCGGCGGGAGGACCGCCGTCTTCGCCGCCGATATGATCCCGACAACCGCGCACGTCGACGACGCCTGGATCATGGGCTACGACTTGTACCCGATGGACACGCTGGCGTTTAAGCGGACGTTCATCCGCGAAGCGATCGATCGAGACCACCTGATCTTCTTCGAGCATGATCCCAAGGTCGCCGCTGGTTACATTCGCGAGCGAGAGGGCAAACGGGTGGTTGAGGAAGTGCTCACGCCCTAGAATGACAAGCCCTCGAAAGCGCGCCGAGCGTAAGCGAGGCGTGGTAGGCCGTGGGGCTTTTCCAATGCTGAAGGACGATTGCTGGATGCTGACGTCAGCGCGGCGAGCGTAAGCGAGGAGCCGTCAGCCCGCGCGAGGCGCGAAGCCGCCGAGCGCGAGCGAGCCGGGGTGGGGCCCCGCGAGCTGGAAGAGAGTGGTAGGCCGTGGGGGTGGGGCCCCACGGCGAAGGGCAAAGATGACAGTACAGATCGGCGTGATCGGCGGCAGCGGCCTGTACGACATGGCGGAGCTGACCGACCGGGAAGAGCGGCGCATCGAGACGCCGTTCGGCGAGCCGTCCGGCCCGTACGTGATCGGCGCGCTCGGCGGCCGGCGCGTCGCCTTTCTGGCGCGACACGGCGCCGGGCACCAGCTGCTGCCGTCCGAGCTGAACTTCCGAGCGAACATCTACGGGTTCAAGACGCTTGGCGTCGAGTGGATCCTGTCGGCGAGCGCCGTTGGCTCGCTCAGGGAGGACTACGCGCCGCTCGACCTCGTC
>JBOGJB010000140.1:0-35615 GCA_050745085.1 Vicinamibacterales bacterium | reverse complement strand
GACGGCAAGACCAAGTCCTACTGCACGCCGGAGTCGTACAAGGGGCAGAGCTCGACGCTCTACCGCAACCGCGGCGACGGCACGTTCGAGAACGCCACGAAGCCCGCGGGGCTGCTCGACCCGACGGCCAAAGCGCTCGGTGTCGCGCTGATCGACTTCAACGACGATGGATGGATCGATCTGTTCGTCGCCAACGACACGCAGCCGAACCGCCTGTACGAGAACAAGAAGAACGGGACGTTCAACGATGTCGGCGTCGCGGCCGGCGTCGCGTTCAACGAAGCGGGCGTCGCGCGGGCCGGCATGGGCGTCGACGCCGCCGACTACGACGGCTCCGGCCGTCAGAGCCTCGTCATCGGCAACTTCTCGAACGAGATGATGGCGCTGTACACGAACGAAGGGAACGGCCTCTTCATAGACGAGGCGCCGCCGTCCACGATCGGGCGCGCCTCGCTGCTCACGTTGACCTTCGCTTGCTTCTTCTTCGACTTCGATCTCGACGGTCGCCTGGACATCTTCGCGGCCAACGGTCACGTCGCCGACGACGTGAACGCCGTGCAGCCGAGGGTGACCTACGCTCAGCCGCCGCACCTGTTCCGGAATCTCGGCAAGCGGCAGTTTGAAGCCGTCACCGCACGCGTGGGCGCGGCGATGACCCGGCCGATGGTAGCGCGCGGCGCCGCCTATGGCGACTACGACAACGACGGCGACCTCGATCTGCTCGTCACGACCAACAACGGCCCCGCGCGGCTGCTGCGCAACGACGGCGCGCCTTCGCCGCCTCAAGGCGGCTCCGGCCGCGCAGGCGGGCCTCGTAACAACTGGCTGCGCGTGCAGGCCGTTGGGACGGTGTCCAACCGCGACGCCATCGGCACGTCCGTACGTGTGACGCTCGCCGGGGGCCGGCCGTCGGCCTGGGCGCTCGTCAAGAGCGGGTCCAGCTACTGCTCGCAAAGCGAGCTGCCGCTAACGTTCGGTCTCGGCCGCGCCGATCGCGTGGACAAGATCGAGGTGAAGTGGCCGAACGGCCGCACGCAGACGCTGCCGGGGACGCGCGCGAACCAGACGGTGACAGTCGAAGAACTACGCGACTCGACGCGGTCCGCCGGGCAATGACGCGGGCGCTCGCCGTCGTGGGATGCGGGATAGCGCTCGCCGCCGGTGCGCTATTCCAGCAGTCGGCCCAATCTGTCGAAGACGCCTATCGCGCGAACAACCTCGGCGTCGCGCGCCTCGAGCAGTTCGACTATCCGGCGGCGGCCGCCGCCTTCCGCCAGGCGCTCGAACAGCAACCCGACCTGACGTTTGCGCGCGTCAACCTCGCCATCGCGCTGTTCTACGCGGCGGATTTGCCGGCGGCGCGCAAGGAGGCGGAAGCGGCGGCGGCCCGCATGTCCGCGGTCCCACAGGCGCCGTACATCCTGGGTCTCATCGCGCGAGCGGAAAACCGGACGCCGGACGCTGTCGCCGCATTCGCGCGCGTGCGCGAGCTGGACTCACGCGACCCCGGCGCCGCGACGCAACTGGGTCAGCTCCTTCTGCAGGAGCGGGAGTATGCGGAAGCGCGCGACCTCTTTCAGGCCGCGCTCGACGCGGAGCCGTTCAACGTGACGGCCGCGTACGGCCTCGCGATGGCGCTCACGCGCGCGGGCTCGCGCGAGGAAGGGACCGCGGCGATGGCCCGGTTCCAGAAGCTGCGCGACACCGCGTATGCCACGACCTATTCGCAGAACTACCTCGAGCAGGGACGGTACGCGGAGGCAATCGCGTCGACGGGCGCTGAGCCCGAGCTCGTGGATGAGCGTGTCCCGGACGTGACGTTCACGGACGTGACGGCGACCGTCCTGCAGGACGCGCGGAAGCGGGAGGGCGCGGCGCGCAGAGGGCGTGCCACGCTCGTCGATCTGGACGGCGACGGCGACCTCGATCTGATCGACATCGATCCGCTCGGGCTTCACTTCTACCGCAATGACCGCGGCCGCTTCAGCGACAGGACGGGCGGGGCGACCTTTGGCGCGAGGATTCCGCGGCACGCTGTAGCGGGTGACTACGACAACGATTTTCTCCCGGACCTGCTCCTGCTAGACGACGATCGCTGGTCGCTCTTTCGACAGGACGCGGGCCGGTTTGAAGAGGTCACGGGCCTGCCTGCCGGTCCGTCGTCGCCGCGCACCGCCGCGTGGCTCGACGCCGACCACGACGGCGATCTCGACGCCCTCGTCGGAGGCTCAGCCGGTGGTACCCGCGGATCGCTCCTGCTCGCGCGCAACAACGGCGACGGGACGTTCACCGATATCACCGTCGCAGCCGGTCTGGAGATGAAGACCCAGGTCGCCGGCGTGGCGCCGACTGACTACGACAACCGCCGCGACATTGACATCGTCGTGGCGCATGGAGGCGCCAACCCGCTCCTGCTGCGCAACATGCGCGATGGGACGTTCCGGGATGTAGCGGCCGAGACCACGCTCGCCGCTGGAGGCAGCGCGGACGCGATCGCGCTGGCCGACGTCAACAAGGACGGGTACACGGACATCGTCTTCGGCCGCGCGGCCGGAGCGGCGCTGGCGCTCAGCGACGGGCGCGGCCGGTTCAGGGTCGAGCCCATCGGCGCCGCCACCGACGTCAGGGCGGCGCAGTTCATCGACTACGACAACGACGGGCTTCTCGACCTGCTGACGCTGACCTCGGCCGGCCCGCGGCTGCTCCGCAATCTTGGCGCTCGATGGATGGACGTCACCGCACGAGCGCTGGGATCCTCTGCGCCTGCCAACTATTCGCCAGGGTCGGTGGCGACGGGGGACGTCGACGGAGATGGTGACGTCGACCTCATCCTGCGTCCCGACAGCGGAGGTCCGATCGTCCTGCGCAACGAAGGCGGAAATGCGGGACGCTCGCTCCGGGTGCGTCTGAACGCGCGAGTGAGCAACCGCAGCGCGCTCGGATCCAAAGTCGAGATGCGCGCCGGCAGCCTGCGCCAGAAGCTCGAGACGTCGGCCGCGACCCCGGCGGTCGCCACGGCCGACCTTCTGTTCGGCCTCGGCGCGCGGGCCGGCGCCGACGTCGTGCGCGTGCTCTGGCCCGCGGGCATCCTGCAGGCCGAGATCCCCGCTTCGACCGAAGCTGCGCTCACCGTCCATGAGCTGGATCGCAAACCCTCGTCCTGTCCGTACCTCTACACCTGGAACGGCGAGCAGTTCGAGTTTGTGACCGATTTCCTCGGCGGCGGCGAGCTGGGGTACTTCGTCGCGCCCGGCGTGAGGACCCGGCCGGACCCGGATGAGTACGTGCGCATCGACGGCCGTCAGCTCCGTGAGCGCGACGGCCAGTACGAGCTGCGCGTGACCAACGAGCTGGAAGAGGCGCTCTTCCTCGATCGCGCGCAGCTCATCGCGATCGATCATCCTGCGGAGGTGGGGATTTATCCGGAAGAAGGCCTCAGAGGCGCGCCGCCGCCGTTCCGGCTGCACACGACGCGCGGCGCCGCCCCGCCGCTGGCCGCGATCGACGAGCACGGCCACGATGTGCTGGACCGCGTGTCGCGTCCGGATCGCCGTTATCCCGATGACTTCGCGCTCGAGCGGATCCGCGGCTACGCCGCGCCGCATCACGTCACGCTGACCCTCCCCGAATCTCGGACCGGGCGCCGGCTGCTCCTGCTGACCGGCTGGACCGATTACGCGTTCTCGAGCGACAACTTCGCCGCGAGCCAGGCGGGGTTGCGGCTGCTGCCGCCGTCGCTCGAGATCAAGGATGACAACGGACGCTGGCGCATCGCCATCGCCGATATCGGCGTCCCCGTCGGCCGGCCGCAGACGGTGGTCGTGGATCTGTCGGAGTCGATTCCGCCGTCGGCGCGCCACGTGCGAATCTCGACGACGATGCGGATCTACTGGGACCAGATCTTGATTGACGTGTCGGATGGCCGCGCGCCGTTCAGACTGAGACCCCTCGAGCCGATCCGCGCGCACCTCCGCTGGCGCGGCTACTCGGCCGAATCGACACCGGACGAGCCGTACCGCTACGACTACGCGCGCGTCTCGGCCATCTCGCCCTGGAAGCTGATGCCGGGTCGCTACACGCGCGAGGGGGACGTGCGCCCGCTCGTCCGCGCGACCGACGACAGGTTCGTCGTCTCTCGCCCCGGCGACGAGATCGCCCTGTCGTTCGACGCGCGCGGGTTGCCATCCCTGCCGGCCGGCTCGGCCCGGACGTTCCTCCTGCATGCCGACGGCTTCAGCAAGGAGATGGACCTGCACTCGTCCAGCCCCGACGCGGTGTGGCCGATGCCGTTCCATGGAATGACGAGCTATCCGTACGCGCCGCCGGAAAGGTATCCGGCCAGCAGCGCGCACCAGGAGTACCTCCAACGCTACAACACGCGGATCGTCAGCCGCATGCTGCCGCCGCTCATCGGGCCTCAGCCATGACTCACATTCGCTACGCCGCCGCAGCCTGCCAGACCGACCTCGCCAACCCCGCGGACCGGACCGACATGCGCAACAACACCGATCGCATGCTGGCGATGGTCGACGCAGCGGTCGCGGGCAGCGCGCCGTTCCTCCCGGTCAGGCTCGTCGTCTTTCCGGAGTTCGCGCACGCCGCTCCCGTGTACCCGACGGCCGCGGAGCTGGCCGACCGTCTCGCGCTGCCGATCCCGAACGAGCACACCGATCGGCTCGAGCGACGCGCGCGCGAGCTGGGCATCTACATCCAGAGCGGGTCCTTCATCGAGGCGGATCCGCGGTGGCCGGGCGTCGTCTTCAACACGACGTGCCTCATTGGCCCGGAAGGCATCCTTTATAGGTACCGAAAGGTCAACCCGTGGATCCCGTACGAGGTCCATGCGAGCCCGCATGACATCGCGGGCTACGACGAGCCGCTTTTTCCGGTCGCCGACACCGAGATCGGCCGCATCGGCTGCGCGATCTGCTACGACTGGCTATTTCCGGAGGCGATCCGCCAGCTCGCCGCGAACGGCGCCGAAGTGCTCGTCCGCGTCTCCGCGTACATGGACCCGTGGGGCGCGACCGAGCCGATGAACTGGTGGACGATCGTCAACCGCTGCCGCGCGCTCGAGAACGTCGCGTTCGTCGTCGCCGCCAACCAGGGGGCGAGCCTGCGGCACTACCCGCCGTACTCGTGGCCGGGCGGCAGTCAGATCGTGGACTTCGACGGCAGGATAATCGCGGAGGCTTCACCCGGACCGGGCGAGCGGATCGTGGTCGGGCCGATCGACGTCAGCGCGCTCAGGCACGAGCGCGAGACGCGGCGTGGCCATCACATGCTCGCGCACCTGCGGACGGAGGCGTACCCGGTCTATCGCGAACGTATCTATCCGCCGGAGCGCGGCCTCCCCTCAGGCGCGCTCGAACTCTCGTACGAGCGGAACCTCGAGCAGATTGAGACTGCGAAGCAGACGATCGCGTCGCGCGCGAGCTACTTCGACTCTGTGGCCACCGGGGCCGCACGCCCGCCGAAACGGAACTGATACCCCGCAAGGAAGATGACCTTCGGGAACGTCGCATCTCCCTGGTTGCCGGTGTAAGGATCCGGCTTCCGGTTGACGTAGAACGAAACCGGCAGCGCCATCCACATCGCCCCCGGACCGGTGTCGATGCTGACGCCCGGCTCGATGAACATCGCGACGCCCGGACGCCGGAAGCCGTGGCTCTTGCCGATCAGGTCGTAGCGCCGCTGTCCCTCCAGCCGATACGCGCCCATGACGCCGATCCTTCTCGTGACCGCGTACGCGGCGCCGGCGCGGACGAGGTACTGGTCGGGGACCGAGTTCACGAGGCGGTCCGAGTTGGCGGGCGGCGGCACGCCGGGCGGCAGGCGCGACACGGTCAGCGACGGAGTGTCGTTCGTGTCGCGCGGGTTCGCGAGGTAGCTGCCGGACGCGAACACCTGCCCGCGCACGCCGACCCGCCTGAAGCCCTGAATATCGGCCATCAGCCCCCACCCGCCGTCGCCGGGCTGGACCGACTGATCGACGAAGCGGAGCTGGTTGTTCTGGCCGTTGCGATCGGGGAAAAGATCCTGCGCGCGGTCCTCCCCGGTCGGCATCTTCACGCCCAGCCCCACGCTGACGTTCCCGTTGACGCAGTGCTCCGCGTTCCCGATCCAGTAGCGCCCTCCGACGGACATGTCGCCGAGGCCGCGAGCGTCCTGCTGCGCGCGCGGGCCGAGCGCCGGCCCCGTCGGGCTGGGGATCGACCAGGAGGCTGCCGTGAACGGCACGCCGACCGACAGGCTGAGTTGGCGGTTGAACGCGTAGGTCGCCGTCACGTCGGTCGCGTACTGGCGATTGACGACGTAGGTGGCGAGCTCCTCGCGCTCCACCTGGCGCTCGTCGAGCCGGTAGTGCGTGTCGGATTCCAGCCCGCGGGCCGCCACGCTAATCTGCCATTCCCCGGGTTGCTGATACAGGTTGCTGGACGCGCCAAGCACGGGCGCGTTCTGTCTGATCAGCACTCAACCCTGGGCCCAGGCGTGCGACGGCAGCCCCGCGACGACGATCGCGGCAACGGCCGCAATCGACCCGGCCCTAGCGATAGGTAAGACCGAAGCCGAACGCGAATAACGGGTCATACGGAGTGTCACCAACATTGATCGGAATCTGCTCCATCGATCGAGGCCACGTGAACGGAAGCTTGCCCGTGGGCTTGTGCCGGCCGAAGAGCACGTCCGCGACGCCATCCCCTTCGGTCCCGGGCAGCCAGGCTGCCACCAGCGCGTCGCTCGCCGCAAGGGCCTGGCCGAGAATCAGCGGCCGCCCCGTCACGAGCACGGTAACGACGGGCACGCCCGTTTCCTTGACGGCGGCGATCGTCCGTACGTCCTCGTCGGCAAGCGCCAGGATCGAGCGGTCCCCGAAGAACTCCGCGTATGGCGATTCCCCCACGACGACCACCGCCACGTCCGCCCCTTTCGCGCCGGCCCCGTCCGCGGCATGGGTCACGTTCGTGCCGGACGAGACGGCGCGTCGGATGGCTTGCAGGATGGTTGTGCCGGTCGTCACCGGACCGCGCTTGCCCTGCCACGTGATCGTCCAGCCGCCGCACTGCGCGCCGAGATCGTCGGCGTTCCGGCCCGCCACCTGGATGCGCTTCGCCCCGGTGGCGATCGGGAGCGTTCGCCCGTCGTTCTTGAGCAGGACGATGGACTCACGGACCGCCTGACGGGCGACGCGGCGGTGCTCCGCCGAGCCGAACGTCTTCTGGAGGCCGCGGTCCGCGCGCGGGGACCACGACGGCTCCATGAGGCCCATCGCGATCTTCACCCGCAGGATCCGGGTGACCGCATCGTCGATGCGGGCCATCGAGACCTCGCCCGCTTCAACGAGGGCGGTCAGCGTCGTGATGAACTCGCGATACTTGTCCGGCACCATGAACATGTCCATGCCGGCGTTCACCGAGTCGCGCACGTCGGAGCGGTAGTCGCCCGGCAGCTCGTCGATCGCGTTGTAATCTGAGATGAGGAAGCCCTCGAAGCCAAGCTCTTTCTTGAGCACGTCGGTCAGCAGCCGGCGATGCCCCGACATCTTCGCGCCGTTCCAGCTGTTGTAGGACACCATGATCGATCCCACGCCGGCTCGAATCGCCGGGATGTAGAGATCGATGTACAGGCGTCGCAGCGTGGCCTCGTCGCCGCGCGTGTCGCCGCGATCGAGCGGCCAGCGTCCGCCCGGCGCCTCCGCCATCCGCATGCCGGTGCCCCATGCGGTGCCGCCGTCGCCGGCGAAGTGCTTGGCGCAGGCGAGGGCGCCGAGCGGGTTCTTCAGGCTGCCAGCCTGAAGTCCGCGAACGGCCGCCGCGCCGAGCTCGGCCACGAGCGCAGGATCTTCCGAGAAGCCCTCGTAGGTGCGTCCCCACCGCTCGTCGCGAGGCACGGCGATGCAGGGCGCGAACGTCCAGTTGATGCCGGTGGCGCGGACTTCCTTCGCGGTCACGCGGCCGATCTCCTCCACGAGCTTTGCGTTCCGCGTGGCACCCAGGCCGATGTTGTGGGGAAAGATCACGGCACCCAGGACGTTGCTATGACCGTGGACCGCGTCGACGCCGTAGAGAAGCGGGATGCGCAAGCGCGTCTTGAACGCGACCGACTGGTACCGCTCGTACATCTCGGTCCAGTCCTGGAGGCTGTTCGTCTTCGGGTCGGAGTCGCCTCCGCTCAGGAGCGACCCGACGAAGAGCGTCTCGATGTCGGAGACGTCCTTCAGGAACTGCTGATCGGGCTGCGTCATCTGCCCGATCTTCTCGGCGACGGTCATCCGCGAGACGAGCTCGGACGCGCGCGCGCCGGCGTCCCGCCACTCGGACGGCTGGGCGGGAGCACCGACCCAGGACGACAGCGCGGTCGCGACGAAGCCGACAGCCACCATTGAACAGATCCGAGTCATTGTGAAAGGTACCGGTGGGCTGCGAGCATGACACTCGCAGCCCATGGTCGAAAGCCGGGGTGGGCCCTTACCAGAGGATCTTGAAGCCCAACTGCATCTGCCTCTCATCGCGCGTCCGCGTCGCCTGGCCGAAGTTCGTCGGAATCGTCGCGCTCGTAATCGTTGTCTGGGCGGCGTTGAGCGTCACCGCAGACGGGTTCATGCTCGTGTTCATGCCGGCAAACAAGAAGTTCGTGTTGTTGAAGATGTTGAAGATGTCCCACCGGAACTGCAGCTTCACCCGGCTGCCGACCGGGATGTTCTTGTAGAACGCCAGATCGGCCTGGAAGTACCCGGGACCCGTGCAGTCGCCGCGTTGTGCGCTGCCGATCGTCCCGAGCTGAAAGCCGTTCAGCGTATAGGCGTTCGGGTTGATGATCTGCTCGTCCGGCCCGCTCTGCGCGTCGCAGGGCTCGCTGGCGACTCGATTCGGCCTCTGGTTGTCGGTATAGCCTGTTCCCGAGGGTCCGCCGTTGAGGCCGGGCAGCGATCCCGTGAACGCGGTGAGCGGCTGGCCGGTTGCCGCACCGACGATCGTCGTGATTTCCCAATCGCCGAACACCCGCCTCGTCAACTGCGACCGGTTCTCGAGGCTCGGCAGCATCCAGATGAGCGATGCATTGAAAATGTGCGTCCGGCCTGTCTCAGGCCGGCCCCAGTCGAGATCGGGATTCTGATTGTCTAGAGTCGCGGTACCTGCGGCTGGGGCGCCGCCGCTGTCGGTCATGTTCACGTTGGCGCGCGAGCGCGCCAACGTGTACGACGTCTGGACCTGCGACCCGCGCCCGAAGCGGCTGATGAACTGCGTCTGCAGCGAGTGGTAAGTCGACTCGCCCCGGTGCTCCCAGAAACCCATGTTGCCGTTGCCGAACACCCCGAACTGTCGCAGTGCGGCATTTGCTGGCGTGGTGATTACGTACTCTCGCCGATCGTCGATGCCGTTTTGATTGATATCTCCGCTCAATACCTGATTCGGGACTCTCGTTTTCAAGAGGTCGTAGCCGTAATTGGCGACGTAGCCCACGTCGATCGTGCTGTTACGCCAGACCTCGTGCTGAAACGAGATGTTCCACTGCCAGTTGTTCGGCGTCCTCATGTCCACTTCGCGACCACGGCCAGGTACGCCCAGGCTGGAGCCGAAGCAGCCATCGCAGGGCTCGGCGGTGCCGTCGAGCTTGCGTATACCGCTCAGTGTGGTGACGAACGGCGGGTTGGTGGCAATGTTGAGCACAGGGCTCAGCCGCTCGCGCAGAAAGAACTGGCCGACCCCCGCGCGGACGGCCGTTTTCCCATTCCCATACAGGTCCCACGCGACGCCCACGCGCGGAGCAATATTATCGAGGTCCTGTTCCATGAGCGAGCGGTTCGGCCCATCCGCGCCGCCGCGCGCGCCGGCTCCCTGACACCAGTTCGAGCCTGGCGGCTGCAGCAGCCCGTTGCACGAATCAGCGCCGAGCGCAGGGTTGAACAACTCCGGCACAAAGCTCGTGATCTTGTCGTCCGTGACGTAGGGGTTGAAAAACAACGAGTATCTCAGGCCGTAGTCCAGCGTAATCCTCGGCCCCACCTGCCACGAGTCGGCCGCATAGAACTCGACGTCCCGCCAGCGCTGCGGCGCCGAGCGGCTGTTGTTCGCTTCCGAGAATCCCCACGTCATATCCCTGAGCAGGAAGTTCGCGAGAATGTTCCCCGTGTTCGCGCCCCAGCCGTTCAGGCCTGCGGAGCCCCAGAAGCGCGAGTGCATGCTCGAGCCGTTCCCGTCGGTATCCTCGTTCTTGACATTCGTGCTCGCGAGCACACCGGCCTTGATGAAATGCTTGCCGAACACCTGCGTGTAGTCGTCCTTGACGATCCACAGATCCTGGTTGTTCAGGAATGGCGCCTCGTTCCAGAGCGCCTCGTACCCCGCGCCTCCCCAGAAGACCGGATGGCCGATGCCCTCTCCATACTGCTTGCTGCTGATTGGGAAGATCGGCTGCAGCTTGTTGACGATGTCGGCGCTCAGACCGGTGTTAAGCCCGCCGCGGGTGATGTCGATCTTGTTGGCGGAATACGAGAACTGCAGGCTGTTGGTGGCGTTCGACCCAAAGGTCTGGGTGAGGGCCGCGACGAACGATCGGCTCGGCTGATCCCAGTTCGAGTCCACCGCCGGGAACTTGTCGTCGCCCCAGAGGTTGCTCTGAATGCTGGGGGCGTTGTTCTTCCAGCTGTCCTGTGTGTAGCGCACCATCAGACGGCTGGAGTTCGTGATGGTCCAATCGGCGCGGCCACTCAGCTGGCTGTAGTCAATCGGGGAGGTCACCGACGTCACCCAGTTGTTGCAGCTGCCCGCGACCGGCGTGACGTTCGGGAGAGGATACAGGCTGAGGAACGCCTGGCCAGCCGGGCTCAGGCGATTCGCAGGGATCCGGTTCCCCGGAAACGGCTGACCGGTGAGCGGATCGACCGGTCTGGGGGACGAGCAGCCTGCGATCAGCGAGCCGCTGAAATCCCCGTTTCGCTCCGCTTCCGTCGGCACGAATGAAGCGCGCGCCGTGCCGCGGTCCTCGAGGTTCCACTCCGCGTTGGCGAAGAAATGCACCCTGCCCCTGACGACCGGACCTCCGATCGACCCCCCGAAGTCGTGGCGGCTCAGCTCTCCTTTGGGCTGGTTGGCCTGCTTCAGGAAGTAGTTCTTGGCGTTGAGCGCGTCGTTCCGGCCCGAGTAGAACATCGTGCCGCGGTACTGATTCGTCCCGCCGCGCGTGACGATGTTGATCTGCGCGCCGCCGGCGCCGCCGAACTCGGGACCGTAGCTGTTCCGAAGGATCTTGAACTCTTCGATCGCCTCGAGCGAGGGATAGACCAGGATGGTGCGGTTCGAGCCCACGTCGTTGTTGTTGGCGCCGTCGACCGTCCACATGTTGGCGGTGACGTCGCTGCCGCTCACCGAGAGATCCGATCCGCCGAGCAGCCCCTTGTCCTTGACGTTCAGAAAGTCCGGCGCGCTCACACCCGGCATCAGCGTTGCGAGCTGGAGGAAGTTGCGACCGTTCAACGGAAGCTCGCGCACCTGCTCCCCCGTGATCACGCCTGAGACGTCGCCACCCAGCACCCGCACGGGCGTGGAGGAGGCCTCGACGTTGATGGTCTCGGTGATGTCGCCGGCCGCGAGCTCGAAGTCGATCGAGAAATCATCGGCGACCCTGAGTAGGACCCCCGTCCGCGAGGCCTTCTTGAAGCCCTGCAGCTCCGCGCCGACCGTGTAGCGGCCAATCGGCAGGTCCGACAACGAATACGCGCCGGCGGAGTTGGTCACCGTCGAGCGGGTCAGACCCGTGTCCTGGTTCTCAGCGGTTACCGTGGCTCCCGGCAGCACAGCCTGCGTCGAATCTGTGACGGTGCCGCGGATAGTGGCGTTGGAGCGCTGAGCCAGCGCGGGCCCGGCGAGGAGGAGTAACGAGGCGAGAAACAGGCAGGACTTCCGCATGAACGTGCGCCTCCCGATCTTCCTTAAAGAACTTAACAAAGCGTATTATTGTCAGTAGCTCGACCTTGTCAAGGGCCATTGCGCGAACGCTCGCCGCTTTCACTCCCGCGCTCGTGCTCACCCTCGGGGGCTGCCAACGCGCTGGCCCGCAAGACGTTGACCGGCAAGGGCCTACCAGCGTTCTGCTGATCACGATCGACACCCTGCGCGCCGACGCGGTCGGTCGCGGCCGGACCCCGTCGATAGACCGCTTGGCGGCCTCGGGTGTCCGCTTCGACGATGCACGAGCGCACAATGTGGTCACGCTGCCGTCGCATGCCAACATCCTGGCCGGCCGCCATCCACAGGATCACGGTGTCCGAGACAATTCTGGCTACCGTTTCCCTCCGGATCGGCCGACGCTCGCCACCCTCCTCAAAGATCGTGGCTACAGCACCGGCGCCTTCGTCAGCGCCTTTCCGCTCGATTCACGTTTCGGTCTCGACCGCGGGTTCGACGTCTACGAGGACAGCTTCGTCGACGCGCGTCCAGGGACCGCGTTCATGTTCCAGGAACGCCGCGGGGGGGATACCGTCGCGCTGGCTCGACAATGGATGGCAGCCCAGGGGGCGGACCCGTTTTTCTGCTGGGTTCATCTCTACGAGCCGCATTTCCCGTACTCGCCGACGTACGCCGATGACGTCGCCGCCGCCGACGCGGCGCTGGCTCCCTTGGTCGAACCGCTCGTTGCTGACGGCGCGCGAGGCTCGATGCTCGTCGTCCTGACGTCGGATCACGGAGAGTCGCTCGGCGAGCACGGAGAAGCGACGCACGGTATCTTCGGGTACGACGCGTCGCTCAAAGTGCCCCTCATCTTCTATCACCCGCGGCGCTGGAAGCCGCGCGTACTCGCGGGGCCCGCGCGGCACGTGGACATACTTCCGACCCTTCTCGAAGCGCTGTCGCTGCCAGCTCCACACGGCCTTCCCGGCCGCAGCCTGATGAAGGTCATGAGCGGCGCAGCCGAAACGGATTCGGCGGTCACGTACTTCGAGGCGCTGTCCGGCGCACTCAATCGCGGCTGGGCCCCGCTGCATGGCGTGGTCAGCCATCGGATGAAGTACATCGACCTGCCGATCCCGGAGCTGTACGACCTCTTCAGCGACCCTGGTGAAGCGCACAATCTGGCGGGCGAGCAGCCAGTGAGAGTGAAGGAATTGCGCGCGCTGCTGAAGACCTTCCGCGCGGAGGGGTCGCAGGCGGCGCGGAGCGCGGAGGCCGCCGGGACGCGAGAGCGATTGAGAAGCCTCGGCTACGCGGCAGCGGGATCCTCGCCCGTCAAAGAGCGCTCCACCGAAGATGACGACCCGAAGCGACTCATCCAGCTGGACGCGATGCTGCAGGAAGTGGAGAGCCTCTACTTCGCGGGCGATCTCGATCGAGCGGCGGCGCGATGCCGCGAGCTTATCCGGCGCCGGCCGGGGATGGTGATTTCTCTGATGCACCTCGCGCAGATCGAGCGCGATCGTGGCGATCTCTCGGCGGCGATCGAAGCGATGCGATCGGCAACCGCGCTGACCCCAGGCGACGGCGAGACGGCCGCGCTCCTCGGTACGTATCTCACCGAGGCCGGCCGTCCTCGGGATGCCATCGTCGTCCTCGAGCCGCACGCGCGCCAAGATGGGGCGGACGTGCAGGTGCTGACGGCGTACAGCCTGGCGCTCGCGCGGCTCGGCCGATCCGCGGATGCGCTCGCGGCGCTCGGACGGGCGCGCGAGCAGGATCCCTCCAGCGCGCGGCTGCTCGTGGAGACCGGGACGGTTCGTCTGATTGCGGGCGATCGCGACGGGGCGCGCCGGGATTTCGAAGCGGCGCTCGCGACGAACCCCGAGAGCGCCCGGGCTCACAGCTCGCTGGGCGTGCTGGCGGCCGAGGACCGGCATCTCTCTCAAGCGATCGAACATTGGCGTGAAGCGGTCCGGCTCGATCCGCGCGAGTACCGGACGGTTCTGGGGATGGGGGCGGCACTCGCCCGCGCGGGCCGTACCGTCGAAGCGCGCGCGTACTTCGATTTCCTCGCCTCATCCGCGCCGCCGCCCGAGTACGCGCGCGAGATCGAGCGCGCCCGCGCCCGCCTCGGCGTGCGATAAGATCCACGGCATGCGGAGAATCGTCAGCCTGGCGGCGTGCTGTCTGCTCGCGGCGTCGGCCGCGCGTTCCCAACCGCAGACCCCGTCCGTCGATCCGCTTGCAGCGGTCGAGCAGACCATGGCTGCCGCTGAAGCGAGCCTGCGCGAGAACGAGCTGCAGATCGCCGAAAGCCGCTACCGCTCCGCGCTAGTCGAAGGATGGATGCTGTTGGGCGCGGTCCACGCATCGAATGGCCGGCTGACCGACGCGCGCGAGGCATTCCGGCGCGCCTCGACCTCCGCGGTGGAAACCGGCGGGTCGCTGCACTCGCTCGCGCTCGTGCATCTCCAGCTCGGCGAAGCCGGAGAGGCGATGAAGATTCTCTCCCAGCTTGCGCGAGCGAACCCGCGGGACGTCGCGACACGGCGCCTGTTCGCCCAGGCCCTGCTCGCCGACGGCCATCCGGACGAGGCAGTGCAGGAGCTCGAAGAGGCGCGAGGGACGGCGCCGGACGATCCGGAGCTGGCGTTTGCCCTTGCGTCGGGGTATCTCCGGCTGAAGAAACTCGATGCCGCAGAGCGGCTGTTCGCCGAGGTGATCAAGGCGAAGCCGCTGCCACAGACCTACGTCCTCATCGGCCGGACCTACCGCGACTCGGGACACTACGATCGCGCCCGCGCGTCGCTCCTAACGGCGCTGAAGAAAAACCCGCGGGTGCCGCGCGCTCACTACTATCTGGGTACGCTGAGCGTCCTGGAGGAGGGGGTACTTCGGCTCGACGAGGCGATCGCCGAGTTCCGACAGGAGCTGCAACTCTCGCCTGCCGACCCCGTCACCAATCTCCGGCTCGGCATGGCGCTCGTCGAGGCGCAGCGTGCCGCTGAGGCGCTCCCCGCACTCCGCCTGGCGGCGCGCGCCGAACCGGTCCCAGCGCTTGCGTTCTACTATCTCGGGCGGAGTCAGCTCGCGCTCGACAGGACCGCCGAGGCGCTGGTGTCGCTTCGAAAGGCGCTTCAGCTGGTGCAGCAGCCTCCTGTCGACGAGACCCGCGCCGGACACGTCCACTATCAGCTCGGCGTCGCGCTCAGGAAGACGGGCGCCTTTCAGGAAGCAGCCGAGCACTTCGCCGAGGCGCAGCGTCTCTCCGAACGACGCGTCGAGCGCTCGCGCGAGCAGCTCGCGCGCTATCTCGAGGACACCCCGGACCCTCAGTCTCCAATCGGGCTCGGCGCGTCTCCGCTCACGATTGAGCCGCCTGCGGCTCGGCGGGAGCTGCAACGCCGGATCACGGTCGCGCTGACGCGCGTGTACTTCAATCTCGGGATCATGCAGGCGCAGGCGAATCGGTTCCTGCGTGCTGTGGAGTTCTTCGAACAGGCGGCGCTCCTCGATCCCCAGTTCCCGCAAGTGCAGTACTCGCTCGGCGTGGCCTACTTCAACGCAAAGCAGTACCAGAAAGCGAGCGGACCGCTCGCAGGCGCGCTCGCCGCCAGACCGGACGACATCGGCACCCGCCGCATGCTCGCCCTCAGCTACTTGAACGCCGAGGTCTACGGGAAGGCTGCCGACCTGTTGCGTGACGATCCGCAGCGGGAATCCGATCCGTCGCTGCAGTACGCATATGGTGTTGCCCTCGTGCGGAGCGATCGCGGCGCAGAGGCGGAGGCGATCTTCACCCGGCTCCTCGCGGCGCACGGCGACCACGCCGAGATGAACGTCGTCCTCGGCCAGGCGCACGCGCAGCAGGGAGACTTCGAGGCCGCCGTCCGGACGCTGCATCGTGCCCTGCAGATCAAGCCCGATGTCGCGGAAGCGAACGCCACGCTGGGCGTCATTTACTTTAAACAGGGCCGGCTGTCTGAGGCGGCCGAGGCGTTGCGCTCGGAGTTGAAATCGCGTCCGGATGACGTGAGCGCGCGCTATCATCTCGCCGCCGTTCTCGACCTGGACGGCCGGCGTGACGAGGCGCTGTCGCTCGTGCGATCGGTTATCCGGGTGAAGCCCGATTACGCCGACGCGCGGTACCTGTTGGGCAAGATCCTGCTGGCGCAGGGGGACGCCGCCGCAGCGGTCGAACAGCTCGAGGCGGCGGCGCGCCATGCGCCCGAGGACGCCAACATCTACTACCAGCTCGGACAGGCCTATCAGAAACTCGGGCGGAGCGCGCTTGCCGAGGACCGCCTCGAGCGCTATCGCCAGCTCAAGGACAAGCGCAGGGGGAGGACGCCTTAGTCCAATGCCGAAGGCCGAATGCCGAATGCCGAAGGTGGTGCTGGGTGCCATGGTGCTGGGAGCCATTCTGGTCGCCGCGGCCGGTGCGGAGGCCCAGTCTGCAAGTCCGCAGTCGGTGCGGGCGCTGATGCAGCTCGCGAGGACGCAGGTCCAGGAAGGGAACGCGTCGGCGGCTCTCGACTCGCTTCGCAAGGCGCGCGCGATCGCACCGAATTCGGAAGAAGTGCTGAGTGCCTACGCCCAGGTGTCTTTGGCGGCGCACAGGCCCATCCTGGCGCTCGTGGCACTCGACGCGCTCACGCGCATCTGCCCAACGGTCGGGGAGTATCACTATCTGCGCGGCGTGGCGCTGATGCAGGCGGGCGACATGGAAGCGGCCGTCGACTCGCTCGGTGAAGCGGATCGCCTCGAACCCGACAAGGCCCTGACGCTCACGGCGCTGGGGCTGGCCCTGAACAACCGCAAGCAGTATGCCGAAGCGAAGTCCTCTCTCGCGCGTGCGCTCGAGCGCGACCCCGACAGCGTCGACGCCACGGCCGCGCTGGCGGAGGCGGAAGAAGGACTCGGCGAACTCGACGCGGCCGACGGGCACGCTCGACGCGCGCTCGCGAAGGCGGGCGGGCACGCCACGGCCCATCTGGTCCTCGGTATGGTCTTGATCAAGAGGGGAGAGTACGCCGAAGCGCGGGACGCACTGCTCGCGGCCGCCGCGATCGATGTCGCCTCGCCGAAGATCCACTATCAGCTCAGCCTCGCGTACGCCCGCCTAGGAGACGCCGAAGCGGCGCGTAGGCACGTGGACCTGTATCAACAGAAGTTGCGTGAGATGGAAGAGCGGGTGAAGACCCTCAGAACGCCCGGCGGTCCAGACGGGCAATCGCGATGACACGCCATGTAGCGCTCGCCATGATCCTGACGGCATCGCAGGCCGCCGGTCCCCCTGCCGCGCCGCCTGGTGCCACTGGATCGCGCTTCCGCGACGTCACCCGCGAGGCCGGCATCATCTTTCAACATCATGCCGCCCCCGAAAAGAAATACATCGTCGAATCGATGAGCGGTGGGATCGCCACTTTCGACTTCGACAACGACGGCCTGCTCGACATCTACCTCGTTGATTCGCTGACAGTGGAAACCTCGAAGGACCCGAAGGCGGCTCGAAGCGCGTTGTATCGCAATCTCGGCAACTGGACGTTCGCGGATGTGACCGACAAGGCGGGCGTCGGCCACCCTGGCTGGGGTATGGGCGTCTGCGCGGCGGACGTGGACGCGGACGGGTGGCAGGATCTGCACGTGACGGCGCTCGGCGGCAACCGGCTGTATCGCAACAACCACGACGGCACGTTCGCCGACATCACGGATCGAGCCGGGGTGCGCGGCGGAGGGTGGTCGGCCGGATGCGCGTTCGGCGACTACGACCGGGACGGGGACCTCGACCTGTTCGTGTCGCGGTACGTCAAGGTCGATCTGGACAACCTGCCGCAGTTCGGCCGGGACAAGACGTGCGAGTACCGCGGCATCGCCGTTCAATGCGGACCGCGCGGGCTTCCCGGCGAGTCGGACTTCCTGTTCAACAACGACGGCACCGGACGATTTACGGAGGTATCGCAGAAAGCGGGCGTCGCCGATCCGCGAGGCTACTTCGGGCTGGGCCTCGCGTGGTTCGATCACAACGAGGACGGCTGGCTCGATCTGTACGTCGCGAACGACTCGAATGCGAACTTTCTGTACGTGAATCAGAAGGACGGCACGTTCAAGGACGTGGGCTTCCCGCAGGGCGCCGCGGTGAGCGAGGACGGCGCGGAGCAGGGCAGCATGGGCGTGGCAGTCGGCGACTACGACAACTGCGGTCGCTTCGCGCTGTTCGTGACCAACTTCTCGGAAGAGTACAACAATCTCTTTCACAACGACGGCGATCACTTCACCGAGAGGGCGTTCCGGTCGAGGACCGGCGCGGTCAGCCTGCCGTTCGTCGGCTGGGGCAATGCGTTCTTCGACTACGACAACGACGGCCTGCTCGACATGATCGTCGTCAACGGCCACGTGTATCCGCAGATGGACAAGGCGCGCCTCGGCGCATCCGCCGGCTACCGGCAGCGGAAGCTGATCTTCCACAACCGCGGGGATGGCACGTTCGACGAGGTCGCGGCGCAGTTCGGACCGGTCATGACTGAAGAACGGGTCAGTCGCGGCCTGGCGGCGTCGGATCTGGACAACGACGGCCGGCTCGACCTCGTCATCAACGATCTCGACGGCAGCCCGCAGGTCCTGCGCAACGAGTCGACGGGAACGGGCAATTGGCTGCTCGTGAAGCTGCGGGGGGCGGGTAAGAATCTCGACGCGATCGGCGCGGTCGTGACCGCGCGGACGGGCTCTACCGTGCGGAAGCGACTGGTGCAGAGCGGAAGCAGTTACCTCTCACAGGAAGACCTCCGCCAGCACTTCGGGCTGGGGCCGGCCGCGACGGTCGACTCGTTGGAGGTCCGCTGGCCGGACGGGACTTCCACCACGCAGAAGAACATCAAGGTGAATCAGGTCGTCGAGATCCGACAGGATACGAACCCCAGTACGAAGGACGAAGTTCGAAGGCTGAAGTGAACCAACTTCAGCCTTCGTACTTCGAGCTTCGTACTTGCGTCTAGCTCACCCGTCGCAGGCCACTGCGAAGCTGCAACCTGATCTGCCGCCTTGCCTCCGTAGCCGCGACGAGGACGCAACCGGCGAGCGGCGCCTCCTTCCCGAGCGCGGAGACGACGAGCTGAACGGGAGCGCGCGACAGCCGCTGCATGACCTCGCGCACGGCGACCACGAGCGGCTCCGCCTGCGCGAACAGCGCGCCGCCGAGCACGACGATCGACGGATCGACGACCGTCCCCACATTCGCGGTCGCGATGCCGATCAGCCGCGCCGTCTCGTTGATCGCGCGGCGCGCATCCTTGTCGCCCCGCTCGGCCGCATCGAACAGTTCCGTCATCCAACCCGCGGGGTCACGTCCAGCGGCCTTCGGCCACCGGGCTGCGAGCGCCTCGAGCCCGGCGAGCACTTCGAGGCAGCCGCGCTTGCCGAAGTCCTGCTCGACGAACTGCGGCCCCATGCACATCACGGCGATCTCACCCGCCATGAAATGATGTCCGCGGTGGATGGCGCCGTCGATCAGGAACGCCGCGCCGATACCGGTGCCGACGAAGATGAACGCGCAGGTGTCGTGCCCGCGCGCGGCGCCGCGCCAGTGCTCCCCGAGCAGCGCCAGGTTCACGTCGTTCTCGACGAGCACCGGCGCTCCGAGCGCGCCGTGCAGGATGTCGCGCATCGGCACGTCGGTCCAGCCCTTGAGGTTCGGCGCGAGGGTGACAATCCCCCGGTCAATGTCCACGGGACCTGGCGCGCCGGCGGCGACGGCGAGGAGATGGCCGGGCTCCACGTCCGCGCTCTTCAGCAGCGCTTGCAGATCGCCCGCGAGACGCGTCAACGTGGCCGCGGGCGTGCCGCCCGACGGCGTCGGCACGATGCTGTGCGCGAGCGTCTCGCCGCGGAGATCGGCGACCGCGAGTCGCGTCCGGGTCGGGCCGATGTCGATGCCCGCCGCGAACCCGTACCGAGGATTGAACGCCATGAGAGATGGCCGGCGGCCGCCGCGTGAAGGTCCGGTGCCAAGGTCCGCCACGAGGCCGGTGCGAATGAGCTGCGAGGTGAGACTGCCGACGGTGGGCGCAGACAGACCGGTGGCGTCGATCAGCTGAGCGCGGGTGAAGGGCGCTCGCCGCTCCATCGCGACGGCGAGAACCCGCTCGAGGTTCAGCGCGCGCAGATGGGCCGCTTCCCAGGCGGTTTCGTCCGTGCTCGCCCGCAGCCTCATAGCGGTGAGGAGAGCATGGTCACTTTGGAAAGTAGTTTATTAAAGTGACTGCGGGATAGTAAAGTCGGCGCGGAGGCTTATCCCATGCGCCCGACGCTCCCCTCTCCGGGAGCCCTGATCTCGCTCGCCATCGGTCTCATCGGCCTCGCGCCGAGCGCCGCGGCCGCTCAGGACGCCCGGCTCGAGCTGAAAAAGGAGTGGACCCTCCAGTCCTCCGCAAAAACCCCCGACGCCGGCGACGCCATCTCGCGCGCGGAATACCGGCCGACCGGGTGGCACCGGATCACCGTCCCCAATACGGTCGTCGGCGCGCTCGTCGAGAACGGGACCTACAAGGATCCGTACTTCGGCATGAACCTGCGGCAGATCCCGGGGACGACGTATCCGATCGGCGAGCGGTTCACGCTGCTGCCGATGCCGGCCGACAGTCCGTTCAAGCCGTCGTGGTGGTACCGCACGGAGTTCGACATCCCGGCGGGCAAAGCCGGGCGATCCTTCGCGCTGCACTTCGACGGCATCAACTACCGCGCGAACGTCTGGATGAACGGCGCGCGCATCGCGGCGGCCACCGACGTTGCGGGCGCGTTCCGGCGGTACGAGTTCGATGTGACCGCGGCGGCGCGCGCCGGCGCCAGAAACGCGGTTGCCGTCGAGGTGCTCGCGCCCGAACCGCACGACCTCGCGGTGATGTGGGTGGATTGGAACCCCACGCCGGCTGACAAGAACATGGGCCTGTGGGGAGAGGTCTACGTGACCGACAGCGGTCCGGTCGCGCTGCGGCATCCGTACGTCCGCAGCCGGCTCGACGTGCCGTCACTCCTGACGGCCGCCCTCACGGTCAGCGCCGAGCTGCGCAACACGACCGACCGTCCGGTCAGCGCGGTTGTCCGGGGCACGATCGAGGCGATCACGTTCTCGAAGCGGGTCTCTCTCGGACCGCGCCAGCAGACCACCGTGAGGATCACTCCCGAAGAACAGGCCTCGCTCATGATCAAGAATCCCCGCGTGTGGTGGCCGTACCGATACGGCGCTCAGCATCTCTACACCCTGTCGATCGGCGTCGACGTCGATGGAAAGCCGTCCGACGAGCGCCGAACGAGTTTCGGCATCCACCAGATGACATCAGAGCTGACCGAGAAGGGGCACCGCCTGTTCAAGGTCAACGGAAAGCCCGTGCTCATCCGCGGCGGCGGCTGGGCCTCTGACATGATGCTGCGTCCGGCGTCGAGCGAGCGCCTCGAGGCGGAGCTGCGCTACACGCGCGAGATGGGGCTCAACACGATCCGGCTCGAAGGCAAGCTCGAGACCGACGAGTTCTACGACCTCGCCGATCGCTACGGCATCCTGCTGATGCCCGGCTGGTGCTGCTGCGATCAATGGGAGAAGTGGAAGGAGTGGGACGCCGAAGACTACCTGGTCGCGCCGGCGTCGCTCGGCGACCAGGCGCTGCGGCTGCGGAACCATCCGAGCGTGCTCGTCTGGCTGAACGGCAGCGATTTTCCTCCGCCTGCCGACGTCGAGCGGTCGTACCTCGACATGCTCACCGCGGTCGGTTGGAGCAAGCCGATCCTCTCGAACGCGACCGATGCGGCGGGCCCCGTCAGCGGGCCGAGCGGCGTGAAGATGCGCGGCCCGTACGACTACGTTCCGCCTTCGTACTGGCTGACCGACACTGCCAACGGCGGCGCGTTCGGCTTCGCGACCGAGATCGGGCCCGGCGCGGCCGTCCCGCCGATCGACACGCTCACGCGCATGCTCGGCCAGGATCATCTGTGGCCGATGGATCAGTTCTGGACGTTCCACGCCGGCGGCGACGAGTTCAAGGATCTCAAGCTCTTTACCGAGGCGCTCGAGGCGCGTTACGGCAAGGCGACCGGCGCGGACGACTACGCGCGAAAGTCGCAGGCGCTGACCTACGAAGGGCAGCGGGCGATGTTCGAGGCCTTCGGCCGGAACAAATACACGTCGACGGGCGTGATTCAGTGGATGCTGAACAACGCCTGGCCGTCGATGATCTGGCACCTCTACGACTACTACCTGCGCCCGGGGGGCGGCTACTTCGGCACGAAGAAAGCCTGCGAGCCGCTGCACGTCCAGTATTCGTACGACGATCGCTCGGTCGTCGTCGTCAACGATCTGCAGGAGTCGTTCGCCGGCCTGAAGGTCACGGCTCAGGTCTTCGACCTGAATCTCGCGCAGAAGTTCTCGCGCCAGGCACGGACCGACGTCGGCCCCGACGGCGTGGTGCGCGTTTTGACGATTCCACTCCTCGACGGTCTCAGCACGACGTATTTCGTCCGGCTCAGGCTCGAGGACGCGGCCGGCCGAATTCGGAGCACCAATTTCTACTGGCTCTCGACGCAGGAAGACGTGCTCGACTGGAAGAACACCAAGTGGTATTACACGCCGACGTCGCGGCACTCCGACCTGACCGCGCTCGCGCGGCTCCCGGAGACGACACTGGAGACATCGGCGACGTTCGAAACAAAAGGGAAGGAGGAAATCGGTCGCGTCACAATCGCGAACACGGGCAAAGCGCTCGCGTTTCAGGTACGGCTGAAGGCGATCGACCCGCGGAGCGGCGAAGAGATCCTGCCGGTCTTCTGGGAGGACAACTACTTCGAGCTCTTTCCGGGAGAAAAGCGCGAGATCGGCGTTTCGTGGCCGCGCCGGGCCGACCTGACGCCACCACGGATCGACGTGGAGGCCTGGAACACGCCGCGCCCGCGCGCTCTGGCGGCTCCCGTCGACGACGCGTATCGCTTCCGTTCAGACGCCAGCCAGGAGCGGAGCGAGACGCTGTCGGCGATGGAAGGCGGCGTCAGGTTCACCTGGCGGCCCGCGGCCTCGGACTGGGATACCGCGCTGCTGGGCGTCCGCGTCAGCACGTTCGCTCCTGCACCGTGGGTGGAGATCTCCGCTGGATCGGGGCGACTCCGGCAGTATCTCGACGAAGACGCCACCGGGCTCCGCTGGCTGAACCTGACGGGAGTGCGCGGCCAGCTCGCGGACGGCGCGGCGGTGGATCTGCGCGGGCACGGCGTCACGATCGAGCCCGGCCAGGCCACCGTGCGGACGTTCGCAAACCGCGTCGATCTCGGAGAGCGGATCTTGATCATTGCGCCGCATCCAGACGATGCGGAGATCGCGGCGTTCGGGCTGTACGCGGGACGGAACGCGACCATCGTCACGGTGACGTCTGGCAATGCCGGCGACGCCAACTACAAGGACAACGTCAGCGATCCAGCCGAGCACTATCAGCTCAAGGGATATTTGCGCGCCGTCGACAGCGTGACGGTCCCGTGGCAAGGGGGCATTCCGCCGGAGCGCGCCTACAACCTCGGCTACTTCGACGCCCGGCTGAAGACGATGCGCGAGCGTCCCGACGCCGCGGTTCCGGAGATGTACGGACCCAACCATGATGTTGCGCCGTACAGGCGCGCGAACGTCAGCCGGCTGCTGCCGAACGGCTCGCGCCCCGCAACATGGGTGCACCTGGTCGAGGACATCGTGCAGGTGCTCCGCAAGACGAAGCCAGACATCGTCGTGATGCCGCACCCGCTTCTCGACACCCACGGCGATCATCAGTACACCGCGGTGGCCGTCGACGACGCGCTCGAGCGCTGGAACGGCAAGCCGGAGTTCCTGCTCTATACCAACCACGCGGCGCGCGATCGATACCCGTTCGGCCCGGCCGACAGCGAGGTGTCGCTGCCTCCCTGGGGCGGCGACGAGATCCCCGTCGAGCGGGTCTACTCGCACCGCCTGAGCCCCGAGCTCCAGCGCAGGAAGCTGTTCGCGCTGGAGTCGATGCACGACCTCCGGCTCTCCCCGGCCGAACAGGCGGCTTGCGGCGACCCGGGCGCACCCCGGCGTCCAGACTATCCGCGGGTCCCGGAGGTCGACTACTTGAGGCGAGCCCCTCGGCCCGACGAAGTATTCTTCGCCTATAGCCGTGACGGCGTGCGCAGCCTGATCGCGTCATTCCTCAGCGGCGAAAAATCACGCGCCGATGCCGGCCACTAACGCCGCAGGCCAGCCCCAGGCCGCGACGCTCAAGCGCACGCTGACGCTGTGGGATCTCGTCTTCTACGGCATCGTCATCATCCAGCCGGTCGCGCCGATGAGCATCTTCGGCGTCGTCAGCACGGAAGCGCGCGGGCACGTCGTTACGACGATCCTGATCGGCATGGTCGCGATGCTCCTGACGGCCTTGAGCTACGGACGCATGGCGCGCGCGTACCCGAGCGCCGGATCGGCCTTCACCTACGTCGGGCAGGAGCTCCACCCGGGACTCGGGTACGTAACCGGCTGGAGCATGGTCATGGACTACGTCCTCAACCCGACGATCTGCACGATCTTTTGCAGCAAGGCGGCGATGAACGTGCTGCCGGGGATCCCGTACTGGGCCTGGGTCGTGTTCTTCGCGGCGCTCTTCACGGGGCTCAACCTGCGCGGCGTGAAGGCGAGCGCGCGCACGAACGAGGTGCTCGCGATCGGCATGTCCGTGGTGGTCGTGCTCTTCTTCGGCGCAGCGGTGCGATACCTGCTGGCCACGCCGCTCCCGGACGGCGCGCTCACGAGGCCGTTGTACGATCCGGCCACCTTTTCGCTGCCGCTCGTGCTCACCGGGGCGTCGATCGCGAGCCTGACCTACATCGGGTTCGACGGCATCTCGACGCTGTCCGAAGAGGTCGAGGACCCGCGGAGGAATGTCCTGCGGGCAACCGTCCTGACCTGTCTCATCATCGGCGTGCTCGCGTCGGTGGAGGTCTACGCCGCGCAGCTCGTCTGGGGCGACTGGAAGGGATTCCCGGACGTCGATACCGCGTTCGTGCACGTCGCGGGCAGGGCGGGCGGTCCGATGTTCTTCACCCTCCTCAACGCCACGCTGCTCGTCGCCAACATGGGATCGGGCACCGGCGCGCAGCTCGGCGCGGCGCGGCTCCTGTATGGGATGGGTCGGCAGAACGCGCTGCCACGCGGCTTCTTCGGCGCGGTCGAGCCGATCCGTCAAATCCCGCGGAACAACGTGCTGCTCGTCGGCGCGCTGGCGCTCGCCGGCGGCCTGTCGCTCGACTATTTCGCGCAGTTCACCGGCGGCACCGGATTCCAGCTCGGCGCAGAGATGCTCAACTTCGGCGCCTTCATCGCCTTCATGGGGGTAAACCTCGCCGCGTTCACGCGCTACTGGGCGCGCTCCGCCGAACGGCGATGGCCCGACTTCGTCCTGCCGCTCGCCGGGTTCTTGTTTTGTCTGTATCTCTGGCTCAGCCTGCGGTGGCCGGCGAAGGTGGCCGGCGCGCTGTGGCTTGGTGCCGGGGTGTTGTACGGCGCGGTACAGACGCGTGGTTTCCGCAGGAATCTCATCTCGTTCGAGCTGCCGCCGGAGTGAGAACCTGCGGTCAGTCGCGTGGATCCCTTCCCGCCGTCCCCGCGGACAAAAGTCTTCCTCCTGGGTCCCTATTACAACATGTGTAGGCGAAAAGCCTTTGTTTTCGAGACATTTCGGGCGGGCACACTTTTAGCTGATCTTGCCCCGGCCCGGAGGCCCAATGACCCCAAAAAGCGCGCCCAGGCAGGACGACCCTGCGGTGGCGGCAGCAGCGACGCCGCCCACCGCACGTCAGCATCCGCATCCATTTTCGCTCTTGATCGGGCGCACGCGGCCGAGCCCCGCCGCGCCAGCACGGCGGCCCTCGGCCGAACCGGTCGATGCTCTTGCGCTCTTCGCGTCCGAGGCGGGCAAGCAGCCCCCTTCGTCGCGGCCGAAACTGCACCTCTCCCTTGCGCCGCTCATCGCCATCCTGGCGGTCGCCGCTGCGCTTGGCGAGGGGGCGTACATCATCTGGCACTTTCGCGCGGTCGCGCCGCCGACGGCGGGGACGCTCCGCGTCATCTCGCGGCCCGCTGGAGCGGAACTCTACATTGATGGCCAGCTTCGGGGAACGTCTCCGGTCGAACTGAGCCTGTCGGCCGGCCGTCACGAGCTGGAACTGCGGCGCGGCACTGTTACCCGTCGCGAAGCCGTTGACATCACGGCCGGCATTGCGGCGGTCCATTCGTTCGACCTCGGTCAGTCCCAAGCGGTCGCGACCGCCGGGAACACCGCCACGATCGAGCTGATCTCCGATCCCTCGGGCGCGCGCGTGAGCATCGATGGGCGCGCGCGCGGAACAACGCCGCTCGTCCTCACCAACCTGTCGCCCGGCGTCCACGAGGTCGTCCTGACGAGCGGCGGGACCAGCGTGCGGCGTCAGGTCCGCCTGAGCGCCAGCACGACGGCTCTGCTGTTGACCCCGATGGGATCGGCCGCGCCACCTAAGCAGCCCGGGTGGGCCCGCGTCGAGTCAGGCGTGGCGCTGGACGTGTACGAAGACAATCGCCTGATCGGAACCAGCGCGGTCGATCGAATCATGCTGTCGGCCGGCTCGCACACGCTGCGGCTCGTCAGCCGGCCGCTGAACTACGAACAGAGACAGACGGTCCAAATCGCTGGAGGGCAGACGCGGGTCATCAGGCCCGAGCTGCCGACCGGGACGCTGAGCATCAACGCGCTGCCCTGGGCCGAGGTCCTGGTGAACGGCGAGCGCAAAGGTGAAACCCCGATCGGCAACCTCCCCGTCCAGATCGGACAGCACGAAGTGGTGTTCCGTCATCCGCAGCTCGGCGAGCAGCGCCGCTCCGTGACCGTCACGGCGGGAGGGACCACGCGCGTCGGCGTGGATCTCCGGCGATGACACGCGGTCTCAGAATCGTGACGGGAATCGCCCTGACGTTCCTCATCGCGTCACCCGCGGTGGGGCAGACGCAGATGGCCAGCGTCCGGGAGCTCTATGCCTCGGCGTCCTACGAAGATGCGCTCAGCGTGCTGGCGAGCGTGAACGGTACCGACACCGCGATTGCGATCGAAGCGGAACAGTACCGCGCCCTGTGCCTGCTGGCAATTGGACGGCAGAGCGAGGCGCGCGCCTCGGTGAGACGGATTGTCGAACGGGATCCCTTGTACGTGCCAGTGGAGGCCGAGGTCACGCCGAGAATTGCGACCCTGTTCGCCGAGACACGCCGCGAGCTGCTGCCGGGCGTCGCCCGGAAGGAGTTCGCGGCAGCGAAGGCCTTATTCGAACGACAGGAGCACCAGCAGGCCATCGAGCAGCTCGATCGCGTGGCCCGAATCACGTCGGATCCGGCGGTCAAGGACGTCGACGGATTGGACGACCTGCACCTCGTGGCCGATGGGCTGCTGACGCTAGCCCGCGCAAAGGCCGCGGCCGCCGCGGCCGCTCGAACGGTTTCACTGCCGGCCCCGGTGCCGACCCTACCGCCGGCGCCGATCGTCTACGGCGGCGACGACCCGCGTGTCACGGTGCCGGTAGCGATGGTGCAGGATCTGCCGCCCTGGCGGTCGCCAGGAAACCTGCGCCGCGGGACGGTTCTCAGCGGTCTCGTGCGGCTCATCATCGACGAAACCGGCAAGGTCGAGAGCGTGACGCTCCTCCGCGCGATTCACACGTCGTACGACGCGGCGCTTCTGAGAGCTGCGCAGAACTGGACGTTCACGCCGGCGCTCAAGGACGGGCAACCGGTCAAGTACGCCAAGGTGATCGAAGTCCAGCTGCAGGCGCAGGAGTAGAGCCCGACGGCGCTACTCGTCGTCGCGCGTCCGGGCCTTCTTGGGACCTTTGGCCGTGGCCCGCGTCTTGCCCTGCTTGGGCTCCGCGTCCCTCCGACCTTCGGACTTCGCCGCCTGCGCCTCGGCCTTCTTGCCGCGTAGCCGGTCGGCGGCGGCGCGCAGACGCCCGCCGACCCCCTTCGTCTTCGCGGGGGCCGCGCCTTCGCCCGCGGTCTTCCCGGTCGCCGCACTTGGGTTGTACTCGCTCCCGATGAGCTCGATCTGCGCGACCTCGGCGTCGTCGCCGCGGCGATGGCCGAGGCGGAGGAGCCGCGTATAACCGCCCGGCCGCTCCGCGAACCGCGGCGCGATCGTGTCGAACAGCTTGACGACGACGGCGCGGTCGTGGATGTCGCGGGCGACGAGCCGCCGCGCGGTGACGCCGCGGGTCATCCCGCCGTCCGCGAGGCTTCGCTTGGCGATCGTGATGATCCGCTCGACGAACGGCCGCAACTCCTTCGCGCGCGGCACCGTCGTCCGGATCCGCTCGTGGCGCAGGAGGTCCTGCGCCTGGTTCCGGAGCATCGCGACGCGATGGTCGGCGACCCGCCCCAGCTTTCTGTGTGCTCGTCCGTGACGCATTCTCGATCCTCACAGTTCTTAGTGCTTAGTTCTTAGTGCTTAGTCTGACCTCGCTCGCCAGCGTCTTCGGTGATTGATCTTCGCTGTCCACGCGTCGCGTTCACCGCCAGCGCACGCAGAAGAAACAAGCAAAGACACGAGACCCACAACAGCGAAGTCAGTCGCGAGGGAAATCACACTAAGCACTAAGAACCAAGCACTAAGAACTTACCGTTTACTCCTGAGCGTGAGTCGGTTGATCCAATCTCATCCCGAGGCTGAGACCCATGGTCGACAGGATCTCCTTAATCTCGTTCAGTGACTTGCGGCCGAAGTTCTTCGTCTTGAGCATCTCCCCTTCGGTCTTCTGCACCAGCTCGCGGATCGTCCGGATGTTCGCGTTCTTGAGGCAGTTGTAGGACCGGACGGAAAGCTCCAGCTCTTCGACGCTCTTGTCGAGGTTCTCGTTGAGCGCCGCGCGGGGCGTGTCGGAGGCCGCCTCCGGCGCCGACTCGAGCGCTTCCTCGAGGTTGACGAAGATCGTCAGGTGATCGCGGATCAGCTTGGCCGCGAGCGACACGGCGTCACGCGGCGTCACGGCGCCGTTGGTCCAGACGTCCACGGTCAGCTTGTCGTAGTCGGTGGTCTGTCCGAGGCGCGCCGCCTCGACGAGGTAGTTGACCTTCTTGATCGGCGAGTGCACCGAGTCGATCGGAATCCAGCCGATGCCGAGGTCCTCGTCGAAGTTCTTGTCGGCTGCGACGTAGCCGCGCCCGCGCTTGACGCGCATCTCCATCTGCAGCTTGCCGTGCTCTGACACGGTCGCGATGTGCGCGTCCGGCTCGAGGATCTCGACGTCGGCGTCGGTCTCGATGTCCCGCGCGCGCACGACGCCCGGCTTCTCCGCTTTGAGGTACAGCGTCTTCGTGTGATCGCCGTGCATTTTCAGCGGGATCTGCTTCAGGTTGAGGATGATGTCGGTCGCGTCCTCGACGACGCCTGGGATCGGGGAGAACTCGTGGAGGACCCCCTCGATCTTGACCGCTGTGACCGCCGCTCCCTCGACCGAGGACAGCAGCACGCGGCGCAGGGCGTTCCCGATCGTCGTTCCGAACCCGCGCTCAAACGGCTGCGCGTAGAACCGGCCGAACCTGTCGGTAAGCGTCTCACGCTCGAACTCCAGCCGCTTCGGCCGCTGGAAACCTTTCCACAGCATGGGTGTGATTCCTTTCGTTTGTCTTCCGTCAATGCCGAATGCCGAATACCGAATGCCGAAAACGTCTACGCTCGTCGACAGTCGCCGACGGTCGCGAGTGCAGACCCTTTCGGCGTTCGGCATTCGGCATTTCTCTATTTCGAGTACAGCTCCACTATCAGTTGCTCCTGCACGGGCAGGTTGATCTGCTCGCGCGTGGGGAGCGATGCGATGCGCCCACTCAGCTTCGCGGCGTCGAACTCGAGCCATTGGGGGATGCCGCGTCCCTTGACCTCTTCCATCGCGTGCTGGATCGCCGTGTTCTCGGCGCTCGTCCCCCGCACGGTCACGACGTCCCCGGCGCGGACGGAGAAGGACGGCACGTCCACCTTCTTGCCGTTGACCATGAAGTGGCCGTGGCGCACGAGCTGCCGCGCCTGCGGCCGCGAGGTCGCAAGTCCGAGGCGGTAGATCACGTTGTCGAGCCGGCGCTCCAGCATCTGGAGCAGCGTTTCACCGGTGATGCCGCGCTGCCGTTCCGCCTCCTCGAAGTAGCGGCGGAACTGGTTCTCGAGCACGCCGTAGATGCGCTTGACCTTCTGTTTCTCGCGGAGCTGCAGGCCGTAGCCGAGGAGCTTCGCCTTGCGCATCTTACCGTGCTGCCCCGGCGGGATGTTGCGCTTCTCGATCGCGCACTTCTCGGTGTAGCAGCGCTCCCCCTTCAGGAAGAGCTTCATGCCTTCGCGGCGGCACAGGCGACACACGGGACCGATATACCTAGCCATTCTGTATCTCTACCTCTATCACCATCACAGTCATCGTCAAACCCTTCGTCGCTTCGGCGGCCGGCACCCGTTGTGCGGGATCGGCGTGACGTCGCGGATCGACTTGACGTCGAGCCCGACGGTCTGCAGCGCGCGGATCGCTGACTCGCGGCCCGCGCCCGGCCCCTTCACCCGCACCTCGAGCGTGCGCATGCCGTACGTCTTCGCGGCGTTGCCGGCGTTCATCGCCGCCTGCGTCGCCGCGAACGGCGTCCCCTTGCGCGACCCCTTGAAGCCGACCGCGCCGGCGCTCGACCAGGCGATCACGTGCCCCTCAGGGTCGGTAATCGTGATCGTCGTGTTGTTGAACGACGCGCGGACGTTCGCCACCCCGTGGTGGACGATGCGCTTCTCGCCGCGTTTCTTGAACGTCTTCTTCTTCGGTTTTTTTCCGCCTTCGGGCGTCGCGCCCTCTGGCTGCTCCGCCTTCGGTTCAGTCTTGGCCATAAATCAGCAATCCACCATCAGCAGTCACTGCTAAATTACCTTCTTCTTCGTGATCGCGCCCTTGCGCGGGCCCTTCCGCGTGCGCGCGTTCGTGCGCGTGCGCTGGCCGCGGACTGGCAGGTTGCGCCGGTGACGGCCGCCCCGATAGCTGCCGATCTCCATCAGCCGCTTGATGTGGAGCGAGACTTCCTTGCGGAGGTCGCCCTCGACGCGCCCTTCCTCCTCGATCACGCGGCTGATCTTCCGGACGTCCTCTTCCGACAGGTCCTTGACCCGGACGTCCGGGCTGACGCCGGCGGCCGACAGGATGTCGTTCGAGCGCTTCCGCCCGATGCCGTAGATGTAGGTGAGCCCGATCTCGACCCGCTTGGTCCGCGGAAGATCAACGCCTGCTATACGTGCCATCTCTGTTCCTCTGGAGGGACTGGGGGCTCATCCCGCGAATCCACATCCGCAATCCACAATCCCGAATGGATCAACCCTGTCTCTGCTTGTGTTTCTGATTCGTACAGATCACCCGGACCACGCCGCGGCGTCGGACGACCTTGCACTTCGCGCAGATGCGCCTCACCGATGCCCTGACCTTCACGCTCTCGTCCCCTATCAATGCCGAATGCCCAATGCCGAAGGCCGAAGTCGACTGCGCTCGCAACGGTCGTTCCGCCGTCGCAAGCGCGACGCGTTCGGCATTTGGCATTCGGCATTCGGCATTAGCTGTTTACCCGCCTCGTAATCCGTCCTCTGTTCAAATCCACCGGCGACAACTCCACGCAGACCGAGTCGCCGACGAGAATCCGAACGAAGTTGCGACCGCGGCCGCTTGCCGCGTGTGCCACGACGACGTGCCCGTTGCCCAGCTCGACGCGATACAGCGCGTGCGGCAGGACTTCTCGCACCACACCCGTCGATTGCTGGTCTCGCGAGCGGCCCGGCCTGACGTCGTCGTCCACCCGGGCGCCCTACGGCCTCGCCTCCGGGCGCGCCCCCGGGGCGCGGCGGGCGGGCGGCTCGGCGCTGTTCGGCACCGTGAGCACTAGCGGTCCGTCGGAGGTGACCGCCACCGTGTGCTCGAAGTGCGCCGAGAGGCTGCCGTCGCGCGTCACCGCGGTCCATCCGTCCGACAGAATCTTCACCGCCGGACGGCCTGCATTCACCATCGGTTCGATCGCGAGCACCATGCCCTCGACCAGCCGTGGGCCGCGTCCCGGCTCGCCGTAGTTCGGGATCTGCGGCTCCTCATGGAGCGACGCGCCGATCCCGTGCCCGACGAACTCGCGCACGACCGAGAACCCGTGCGCCTCGACCCAGCGCTGGATGGCGTTCCCGATGTCCGAAAGACGCCCGCCGACCTGCACCCGATCGATCGCCTTGTGCAGCGCCTCCTCGGTGACCCGCAGGAGCTCGCCCGCGTCGGCGGAGATGCCCCCGACGCCGACCGTCACCGCCGAGTCGCCGTAAAACCCGTCGAGGAGCACCCCCATGTCGAGTGACAGGATGTCTCCCTCGTTCAGCTTCCGCTTCGAAGGGATGCCGTGCACCACCTCGTCGTTCACCGACGCGCACAGCGTCGCCGGGTACCCGCGGTAGCCCTTGAACGCGGGCGCCGCCCCCGCGGCGCGCACCCGCGCCTCGGCGAACTGATCCAGGTCGGCGGTCGTCACGCCGGGGGCGGTCATCGCGGCCAGCTCGGCGAGGATCTCCGCCACGACCTGGTTCGCCGCCCGCATCCGCCGCAGCTCCGCCGGCGACTTGCAGACGATCATGTCCTCTGGCCCCGCGCCTCGGTCTCCGGCTTCGCCGCCTGCGCGACCGCTGAATCCACCGCCGCCGAGACCTCCGCCGGGGGCCGGTTGCCGTCGATGACCTGCAGCTTTCCCCGCGATCGGTAGTACTCGACGAGCGGCTTCGTGTCGCGCTCGTACACCTGCAGCCGCTTGCGCACGACCTCGGTGCTGTCGTCGCTCCGCTGGACGATCGCGCCACCGCACTTCGAGCAGACGGTCTCGCCGTCAGCGGCCGTCGTCCAGCCGCAGTTGCTGCAGACGCGGCGCTGCGCCAGGCGCCGCACCAGCTCCTCCGGCGGCACGACGATGTCGAGCACGACGAGCGGTCCGCGGCCGTTCATCATCCCGTCGAGCACCTCGGCCTGCCTGACGGTCCGCGGAAAGCCGTCGAGCACGAAGCCGTGGGCCGTGTCCGGGCGCGACAGCCGCTCGCGCACAATGCCGATCATCAGGTCGTCGCCGACCAGCTTGCCGGCGTCCATCGTCGCCTTCGCGATGCACCCCAGCTCGGTCCCGGCGGAGACCGCCTCACGGAGGATGTCCCCCGTCGAGATCTTCGGGATGCCTCGGACCCGCGCGAAACGCTCCGCCTGCGTACCCTTGCCGGCCCCCGGAGGGCCCAGCACGATGAGGTTGACGGGCAAGCTAGCCTCGGCGTCCTCGAATCCGCGTCCGCTTCATGAACCCGTCGTAGTGACGCATGATGAGCTGCGACTCGATCTGCTGCACCGTATCCATCGCCACGCCGACCACAATCAGCGTGGAAGTGCCCCCGAAGAAGAATTGCACGTTGAACCCCTGCGTCACGAACTGCGGCAAGTTCGTCGACAGCCAGTCGCCGATCCCCGGAATCTGATCGAGCTTGACCCCCGAGATCAGGAGCTGCGGCAGGACCGCGACGGCCGCGAGGTACACCGCGCCGACGAGGGTGATCCGGTTCAGGATCCCGTCGATGTGCTCGGCCGTGCGCTTGCCCGGGCGGATGCCCGGGATGAACCCGCCGTACTTCCGCATGTTCTCCGCGACGTCGTCGGGGTTGAACACGATGGCCGTGTAGAAATACGCGAAGCCGATGATGCCGGCGACATACAGCAGCATGTAGAGCGGCGTATTCATCCCCAGCTGATCGATCACGTTCACGCGGAACCAGCCGTCGGCCGCGAACATCGGCGCGAGCGTCGCCGGAAACGCCAGGATCGACGAGGCGAAGATGACCGGGATGACGCCGCCCGTGTTCACCTTCAGCGGGATGTGCGTGCTCGACCCGCCGTACATGCGCCGGCCCACGACGCGTTTGGCATACTGCACGGTCACGCGCCGGTGCCCGCGCTCGACCAGCACGATCGCCGCCATCACCGCCACCATGAGCACGGTGAGGAGCGCGAGGGTCAGCAGGCTGATCTGCCCCATCGACAGCTGGTCGAACGTGGCTTTGACCGCCGACGGCAGGCCGGCGACGATGCCCGCGAAGATGATGAGGGACATCCCGTTGCCGATGCCGCGCTCGGTGATCTGCTCGCCGAGCCACATGATGAACGTCGTCCCCGTCGTGAGCGTCAGCACCGTCATCAGCCGGAAGGTCCAGCCGGGGTTCGCGATGAGCGGGAGCCCCCCCACGATGTTGGTCTGATTCTCGAGGAAGATCGCGATGCTCAACGCCTGGACCACGCTCAGAAAGATCGTCCCGTAGCGCGTGTACTGGGTGATCTTCCGCCGGCCCAGCTCCCCTTCCTTCGAGAGCCGCTCGAGGTACGGCCAGACGACGGTGAGGAGCTGCAGGATGATCGACGCGCTGATGTAGGGCATGATGCCCAGCGCGAAGATCGTGACCCGCGACAGGTTCCCGCCGGTGAACATGTCGTACAGGCCGAACATCGTGTTCTGGAGCTGCCGCGCCAGCTCGGCGAGCGCCTGCGGGTTCACCCCTGGCGTCGGGATGAAGTTCCCCGCGCGATAGATCCCGAGCAGGAACAGCGTGAACAGCACGCGCTTGCGCAGTTCCGAAACGGCGAAGATGTTCTTTAGACTGTCCAGCATTCAGTGACTCTGCCAGTCCTTAGTCCTTAGTCCTTAGTCCTTAGTCCTTAGTCCTTAGTCCTTAGTCCTTAGTCCTTAGTCCTTAGTCCTTAGTCCTCAGTCCTTAGTCCTTAGTCCTTAGTCCTTCGTTCGGTGCGGCGTGCACCTGACTAAGGACCACGGACCAAGGACCAAGGACTACGGCGTAAGTACCTCAGCCTTCCCCCCGGCCGCGGCGATCTTCTCCGCCGCCTTGCCGCTGAATTTGTGGGCGCGCACCGTGAGCGCCTTGCCGATGTCACCGCGCGCCAGCACTTTGACTTTCACGCGGCCCGCCGCGCCGACGAGCCCGCGCTCGCGCAAGAGCTCGGGCGTGATCTCCGCACCGGCGTCGAACCGCTCGGCGATCGCGTCGAGGTTGACGACGGCGTACTCCACGCGGAAGGGGTTGTGGAACCCGCGCTTCGGCACGCGGCGGTGGAGCGGCATCTGCCCGCCCTCGAACCCGCGCTTGTGCTTGAACCCGGAGCGCGACTTCGCCCCCTTGTGCCCGCGGCCGGCCGTTTTGCCGCTGCCCGACCCCTGCCCGCGGCCGACCCGTTTCTTCGAGTGCTTCGCGCCCTGCGGCGGGCGCAAGTTGTTCAATGACATGTTATTCGACCACTTCCACGAGGTGGCGCACCTTGTGAATCATGCCGCGCGTCGCCGGCGTGTCGGCGAGCTCCACCGTGTGATGGAGGCGCCGCAGCCCCATGCCACGCACGACGTCAGCCTGGTTGCGCTTGAACCCGATCGTGCTCCGCACGAGCGTGATCTTGAGCGTCTTTTTCTTCGCCGTCTTGTCGGCCTGCGCCTTCTTGTCCGGCATTGGCTTAGCCCCGCTCTCCGGCAGGCTCCAGCTCGCGCCCGCGCAGCCGCGCGACCGCGGCCGGATCCCTGAGCGTCATCAGCCCGGTAAACGTCGCCCGCACGACGTTGTGCGGATTCGCCGATCCGAGCGACTTGGTCAGCAC
>JBOGJB010000139.1:0-6020 GCA_050745085.1 Vicinamibacterales bacterium | reverse complement strand
GGGATCGGCCGTCGGCCTCGGCGCCGGCGGTGGGGGCGCTGGAGCTGCTACGGGCTGCTTCTTCCCGCACGCCGCGGCGGAAAGGAGCGCGGCCAGTGCCATCGCCAAACACACACGACTCGCGGGATTCATAGAAACTCTCTCCTCGAATCTGAACGAGCTTAACATACGCTCATGGACCGGCTGCTCGAGGCCACCGCACGCGCCGAGCGCAACCACTTCTGGTTCCGCGGGTTCCGCGCGTTCGTGACGCCGCTCGTCGAACGCGCGGTCGACGGCCGCCGGGCCGAGATTCTCGACTGCGGCGCCGGCACGGGTCACAACCTGCAGTGGCTCTCGCGGTTCGGGCGCGCCACGGGCATCGATCTGACCTGGAGCGGCCTCGCGCACGCGCGCGCGGCGGGCAGAACCCGCCTCGCGCGCGCCAGCGCCGCGGCGCTCCCCTTCCGCGGCGCCTCCTTTGATCTCGTCACTTCCTTCGATGTTCTACAGTGCATCCCCGGTGAGGCCGAGGGAGCGGCCGTCCAGGAGATGCGCCGCGTTCTCCGGCCCGGGGGCCACCTGGTCGTCACGGTCGCCGCGCTCAACCTGCTTCGGGGAAACCATTCCGTCCTGTCGCGCGAGGTGCGGCGGTACAGCCGGGGGGAGCTGCGTCGGCTGCTCGAGGGGGGTGGGTTCGAACTGCTGGAGGTGACATACACGAACGCGACGCTGTTCCCGCTTGTCGCCGCGGTGCGGGCGGTGCAGCGGGCGTCGGGCCTCGCCGCCTCCGACGCCGACGCCGCGGCGGTGCGGGAGATCTCGATTCCGCCGGCGCCGGTCAACGCGCTGCTCGGCGGCCTCCTGGGCCTCGAGGCGCGGCTCGTCCGTGCGGTGCCGATGCCGTTCGGCAGCTCATTGGCCGCGCTGGCGCGCAGAACGTAGGCGGCGGTCCGGATGCGCGCCGACTGTCGCGCGGCGGCGTTCGTCCTCCTCAGCGCATTTCTGCTCGCCTATGCCGATGACGCGGGTCATGGATTCATCAAGGACGACTTCGCGTGGATACGCGGGTCGCGGGCCGGCTGGAACGCCTTCCTGCATGACACCGGCGGCTTCTATCGGCCGCTGGTCTCACTGACGTTTGCCGCGAACCAGGCGCTCTTCGGACTGAACCCGGGCGGCTATGGCGCCACGAACCTCATTCTCGCGGTCGCGGTGGCTGCGCTGGTGGCGCTGACCGCCCGCCGCGCTGGATTGCCCAGTGGCGCCAGCCTGGTAGCCGCGGGCCTGTGGGCGTTCAACCCTCACGGCATCAACATGGCCGTGCTATGGATCAGCGGCCGGACGTCGCTCCTCGCCGCCGCCTTCGGCGCCGCCGGCGCGGCAACGGCCATAAAGGATCGCGCGGCGCCTACGTTCGTGCTGATGTTGCTCGCCCTCCTGTCGAAGGAGGAGATCCTGCTGTTGCCGGCCGCCTGGACCATCTGCTGGTGGGTGACGCACCGCCGCACCCGCTATCAACCGATCTTCGGAACGAGGAGCATCGTCGCCGCGTGGCTCGCTGTGGCGGCGTATCTGGCGCTCAGGCTCCAGACGCACGCGATGACACCGGCCGACGCGCCCTGGCAGTATCGGTTCACATTCGATCCGGGTGTCCTTTTCGACAACGTGCTCGAGTACCTCGATCGGGCGTGCACGTGGCCGGCGGCCCTCCTGCTCACTGCCGCAGTCATGCTGCGCCGCAAGCCCATCATCGGCGCGGCCGAGCGAAGCGCTGTGCTGCTCGGCATCCTCTGGCTGGTCGCCGGCTACGCGCTGACCGTCTTCGTGCCCGTGCGCTCGAGCCTGTATGCGTGCCTCCCGGCGATCGGCTCTGCGATTGCGGCAGCTGCGCTTGCGAACGCCATCTGGCGGTCGGCCGCTCCTCGCGGCCGATGGCTCGTGCCTGCGGCACTCCTCCTCCCGCTGGCGTTGTGGCCCGTTTATCAGGCGCGCAACGATCGCTGGGTCGACCTGGCGGATCTCTCCGCAGCTCTTTCACCCGATCTCGCGTCGCTGACCGATCTTCCGCACTCCGCCGTCGTCCTCGTCCAGGACGACCTCAGCAGCCGGACGAACCTTCAGAGCGCGTTCGGCAATCACATACGCGATGCGATTTACCTGTTCACGGGGAGGAGGCTCGAGGTCTTCTACGAGCCTTCAGTCGAGGGGGTCGCGGCCCCCGCCAATCCCGCTCGCGTGCTCCGTCTCCAGGTCATTGAAGGACGGCCCCGGCTCCGGTCGGTACAGCTCACGTCCGTCCGCCTCGGCGATCTTGACAAGCCCGAACGCCTTCACAGCGAATGCGCGCAGGTCCGGCGAGGCTCGCGCCGTGTCGATCACGACGTAGCCCATGCGCGTCCGCTCCACCAGCCACTGCGCGCGTGCGACCGCCTCCTGCTCGACTACAGGATCGAGCCGCCGGCGCTCGCTCAGATCCAGTAGCGCTCTGATGACCGGAAATTTTCGGTAATGCTCGACTTCGGAGACCGGGATTCGCGACAGGTAGCCGCCGATGAGCGCCTTCTCGTGATACGTCTGGTAGAACTGGCTTGACGAACTGAAATCCCCTGCCGACATCGTGCCGTCGCGGATGCCAAAGGGCAGATCCAGCACCCGTACGCGTCGAGGATCGTCGCGTACGATTCGGTAGACTTCGGGCACGTCCGCCGAGTGCAGGGTCCGGGGCACCGGCAGGAGCTCGAAAGCGAGCGTGATGCCGACGGCCGCGAGGACGGCACGGCGATGACGGCCGACGGCGAGCCGCGTGAGACACAGCGCAAACACCATCGCGAAGCCGAGCGTCGCGAGAACCACGAAGCGCGCCGGCGTGCGCGCGCTGCCAATAATCGGCAGATATCGCAGCACGGCCCACGGGCCCGGCACGTGCGTGTTGATGCCGGCCACGTGCACGAACGGGCCGAGCGACAACGCGACGAACGCCGTCGTCACCGCAATCCACAGTCTGGGCAGCCTCTCGCGCTTCCGCCAGAGAAAGACCGCGACGACCAGCAACGCGACGTACGGCAGCGACGCGACCTGCTCCTGAAACGCGACCCCTCGATCCCGCGACAACCAGTCGCGCCACAGACGGCCCGCTAGAGGATGGTTCGGGTTCGGGAGAAGGTACCCGATCGCATCGACACCGGGCGGGCTGCTACGCCAGAACACTTTCTCCTGCAGCCGTCCGCCTTCAGCGAGCCGGTGTCCGAGCGCGTACAACACAGGTGAGAGAATCGTGATGCACACGATCGCGGCGACGACGAGCATCCGGCCTAGGGACCTTCCGCCGATTGGCGATGGCACAATGTGCGGCCGCACCGCCAGCGCGACACGCATGACAGCGGCAATCGTCAGCAGCAGCACGGGCGTGTACACGGATCGCATGCTCAGCGTGATGCCCAGCACCTGGACGCGGCGGCCGCCGCTGACCAGGATTCCGGCGATCAGGCCGAGCAGGCACAGCATCAGCACATCGAGCGCGCGCGCCGCCGGCAGCCCCGCGTCGTGATGCTCGATCCGAATCAGCCGCGCGCCGGCCAACACCGCGAACAGGAGCACGCAGTAGATGCCATAGTAGGCGTCGGAGAGCGCGGCCCAGGCGACCGTCGCGCCGGTCAGCGCCGCGTCGCGCAATCGCCCGGTGTCCTCGACGCGCAGCAGCAGCAACAGAAATGTCGCGAGCGGCGCCGCCGCGAGCAGGCTGAACTGCGCCTCGCTCTTCGCGATCATCATCGGCGAGAAGGCAAAGAGCAGCCCTGCGAGCCAGGCTTCGGGCTCCCGGCCGGTGACGCGGCGCGCAAGCAGGAAGACAGTCCACGCCGTCAGCGTCGTCATCGCGAGCTGCACGAGGTTGAACGTCGCGACCACCCCGAACATCGGCAGCAGCGGGAACGCGATCAGATTCTGAAAGATCGTGTAGTTGTGAAGGCTCAGATCGATTGGAGGCGTCAGTGCGAGTATCTTCGACGTGAAGAGCGGCAGGTGGCCATGGGCGACGATCTCATGCCGGAACACCCACAGATTCCAGACGTAGACGCCCGTGTCCCCGGCCGCCGAGCCGGTCAGGCGTGCAGACAGAGCGAGCGGCAGCGGCCACGCAAACACCGCTGCCGTGAGAGCATAGGCGAGCAGCGCGATCGCGCTGCGGGCGGCACTCATCGGGCGCTGGCGGCGTCACCATAGCACAGAATCCAGCGCTCGCATGCCCGCTCGCGTCACCGGTCGGCCTCACCGAGACCGGGTCATCCTTTCGTTCGTTCTACTCGTCCACAACGTAGAGGTCACGCTCGGCGTCGCGCATGAGTCGGCGCAGCGGTAGCACTGCTGACGCGACGTGACAGCCTGCCGCATCCACCAGGAATATGATCCGTTGCGCGACGCGCGAGCGGCGACGTCAGCGCCACCTGCCGCGGTGACAAACAGGACAGCGACTGCGCCCTGCGGCCAGAGCGGCCAGAGCTTCGCTATCGCCGCGGGCCGGAATCGTCCGAGAATCAGACCACCTTCAGGCGGAGGGCTTCATTCAGGCTCCCGCGGCGGTAGCCGCGGGGATCGATGGTGATCGCGTCGAAGCCTGCGGCGCGCACTTTGCGCTCGATGACGTCGCGCACGCCCGGCTCGAGCGCCCGCGGCAGCTCGTCGTGACCGAACTCGAGGGTCGCGGCCGCGCCGTGATGGCGCACGCGGCAGACGCGGAACCCCAGGCGGCGCAGAGCGCTCTCGGCCTGCTCGATCATGCGCAGCTTCGCGGGCGTGACTTCGCTGTGATACGGAATCCGCGACGACAGGCACGCCGACGCCGGCTCGTCCCAGGTCGGAAGCCCCGCCTCGCGCGAGAGCGCGCGGATGTCGTCCTTGGTCAGACCGACCTCGTCCAGCGGGCTGCGGACGGCGAACTCGCGCGCGGCCTTCCGGCCGGGGCGATAGTCGCCGCGGTCGTCCGCGTTGCTGCCGTCGACGATGACGGCGATCCCCCGCGTTCGCGCAATCGCGCAGAGGTGCGTGTACAGTTCGTGCTTGCAGTGGTAGCAGCGATCGGCCGGGTTGGCGCGATACGCAGGGTTCTCGATCTCGCGGGTTTGAATGATCTCGTGGTGGAGACCGAAGTCGCGCGCGATGTCGATGGCGAGCCGGCGGTGGCGGTCGGGATAGCTGTCGCTGTCGGCGGTGACGCAGAGCGCGCGGCGACCGATCGCCTCGGTGGCCGCCCACGCCAGGTAGGCGCTGTCGACCCCGCCGCTGTACGCCACGATCACCGAATCGAGGCCCGCGAGCAGACCGTGAAGCGCCAGGCCCTTCGCGGCGCTCACCTCACTCGTCACTCTTCCCAGTCCTCTTTGTCTTTGTCGTCCTCGTCGCCGTCCTCGTCTTCGTCTTCCAGATCGTCCTCGTCGTCGTCCTCGTCTTCGTCCTCGTCTTCGTCGTCATCCTCGTCGAGCGATTCGAGCTCCAGCGGGGACGTGGTCACGACACGGAGCGTGGAGCCGCACTCGGGGCAGCTCACTTCCTCGTCTTCCTCGACGTCGAACTCGTCGACGTCGAGCTCGGCGTCGCACTCCGGACAGGTCACGGCCATTCAGGGCTCCCTCGGCGATCGCCGTCGATACGCCGGAATTCGGATTATAGCGAGAACCTGATAAATTCTGCAATGCAACTACGGACCGTGACGACCCAGAAAACCGTCATCATCGCCGACGACAGCGCCTTTGTCCGCGACCGTTTCGCCAACGCTGTGCTCGCTGCGGGGCATCGCGCGATTCCGGTCAGGACCGCCGTTGAACTGCTCGCGCGGATCCGCGCCCATCTGAAGGAGCTGGACCTGCTTCTGATCGATCTGCGGCTGCCGAACGGGGGCGGCGTCGACCTGGTGCGGTCGGTCCGAAGGCTGGACGAGGGGAAGCTGCCGATCCTGATCTTCAGCGGGACGGTCGCGAACGCGGACGAAGTACGGACGCTTGCATCGCTCGGCGTCGCGGGCTACGTCAACGAGTACAGCGCGG
>JBOGJB010000138.1:0-2248 GCA_050745085.1 Vicinamibacterales bacterium | reverse complement strand
CTTCCTGTACACGCACTTCCGAGAGCTGTGCGAGATCATGCGCGCCTACGACGTGTCGTTCTCGCTTGGAGACGGGTTGCGGCCTGGCTCGATCGCGGACGCCAATGACGAAGCGCAGTTTGGGGAGCTGAAAACCCAGGGCGAGCTGACGCGTATCGCCTGGGAGTACGACGTCCAGGTGATGAACGAAGGCCCGGGACATATCCCGATGCACCTGATTCGCGAGAACATGACGAAGCAGCTTGCCTGGTGCGACGAGGCGCCGTTCTACACGCTCGGCCCGCTCACGACCGACGTCGCGCCCGGCTACGACCACATCACGTCGGCGATCGGCGCCGCGATGATCGGCTGGTACGGCACCGCGATGCTGTGCTACGTGACGCCGAAGGAACACCTCGGCCTGCCCGATCGGGACGACGTCAAGGCGGGCGTGATCGCGTACAAGATCGCGGCGCACGCCGCGGATCTCGCGAAGGGACACCCGCGCGCCCGCGAGCGTGACGACGCGCTGTCGAAGGCGCGGTTTGAATTCCGGTGGCCGGATCAGTTCAACCTGTCGCTCGACCCGGTCGCGGCGCGCGCGTTCCACGACGAGACTCTGCCGGCCGACGGCGCGAAGGTCGCCCACTTCTGCTCCATGTGCGGGCCGAAGTTCTGCAGCATGGAGCTGACGCAGCAGCTCCGACAGGAAGCCGCGCGCGGGATGGAAGAGAAGTCGGCGGAGTTCCGGAAGAAGGGCGGCGAGCTGTACGTCAGCGTGGCGCAGGGACGATCTGAATGATGGTGATGAACCGGGCCGGGTTGGCATTCGGCTTCGGGTTCAGCCATCCCTTCGCGCCCCCCCAGCTGTAGTCCTTCACCGTAATGCCAGGCGGATACGCCATCGTCTCCTCGCGGAAGCGCCCCACTTCCCACAGGTGCACCGGAGGCTCGTCGTAGACGCGCTCGCCGCCGTCCTTCAGGTACGTTTTGTAGTACGCGACGATCTCGCCAAACGTCGCGTTGGTTCCGAACAGGTAGTACCGCTGACCCCGTCCGGCGTCGTACGAGATCAAGAATTGCGCCCCCGGATAGACGGGCAGCCCCAGGGTGTCCGGCGTCGGCGCCGGCTCCCCGAGCGACACGGCCGGCTTCTGCGGCGCCGTGGGCGAGGGCGTGGACGGCTTCTGCGGCGCCGGCTGCTGCGGCGGGGCCGTCTCGCCCGGTTTCGGGAACGGCCGCGGCACCGGCTGCTGGAGCAGTGAGGCGACGGCGACGGCAGCTATGACCGAGAGCATCGCTCCTATTATAGAAGCTCGAGTTCAACCCCAACCGCACGAAACAGCGCGCCGAGCGAGAGCCGTTGGAAACAGCGCGCCGAGCGAGAGCGAGGCGTGGTAGGCGCCGGGGGTGGGGCCCCGGCGCAAGACAAAACAATGACAGACCGTGACCTGTCAGCACTCGCAGCCTGGTGCGAGAGTCAGAAGGACTGGCTCCTCGAGACCGCCGAGGCGCTCGCCCGGATCGAGTCGCCGAGCACGGACAAGGCGGCGGTCGATCGCTGCGGGCGAGAGCTGGCCGCCCGCCTGGAGTCGATCGGCAGCCGTGTCGAGCGGCTCCAGCGCGAGCAGGCGGGCGATCACCTCCGCGCCGAGATCGGCCATGGTGATGGTCAAGTTCTGCTGCTCGGCCACTTCGACACCGTCTGGCCGGTCGGCCAGCTCGCGCGAATGCCGATCCGGCGCGAGGCCGGGCGGCTGCACGGGCCGGGCCTCTTCGACATGAAGGCAGGGATCGCGCTCGGAATGCTCGCCGTGCGGGCGCTGACCGAGCGTGGCGGCAATCCCGGACGCCGCGTCGTGATGCTCTGGACGACCGATGAGGAGGTCGGCAGCCGGACGTCGCGCGCCGCCATCGAGGAAGAGGCACAACGAAGCGACGCCGTGCTCGTCCTCGAGCCGTCGCTGCCGGGCGGCGCGGTGAAGACCAGCCGCAAGGGCTGCGGCGAGTTCGAGATTGTCGTCTCCGGCGTGGCGGCGCACGCCGGGATCGATCCCGGCAAGGGTGCAAGCGCCATCCACGAGCTGGCCCGGCAGATCGCCGCCGTCGAGCGGCTGCAGGATCTCGCGCGCGGCGTCTCGGTCAACGTCGGGCAGATATCCGGCGGCACGCGGCCCAACGTCGTCGCCGAGGAAGCGCGCGCCGTCGTGGACGTCCGCGCGCCGGCGACGGAGGACGCGCGCCGGGTCGAGGCGGCGTTCGCGGCGCT
>JBOGJB010000137.1:0-4373 GCA_050745085.1 Vicinamibacterales bacterium | reverse complement strand
GGTGTCGACATGAACATCGAGCTCGCGGGACTGGCCGAGATTGCAGGCCGGGCGGCGCGCGGCGACTATGACGCGTTTCTGTTCTGGCAGACCAGCGGCCGGTCGTTGACTTGGCCGTACCTTTTCTGGCACTCCCCCGAGCCAGGCCGGCCCGTCTTTCTGAAAAGCGGGTATTCTGCCGCCGATGACACACTCGACCACGTACGCTACGCGGCAACCGACGATGATTTCCGCAACGCCGTCGCCGCGTTCCAGCAGGTCATGCACGACGACCCGCCGGCGGTGTTCATCGCGTGGGAGGAACGGGTCCGCGCGGTCAGCCGCAAGTTCAACGTGCCAGCTCAGGAACCGGGCCGTGACGTTACCTACAGCCTCTGGCGCTGGCGACCGGCCACGGAGGCGAGCGCGCAGATGCAATGAAGCGAATCACCTCGCGCTTCGCAATGCTGATTGCGACGGCAGCGGTCATGCCGCTAGTCATTTACGGCGTCGTGTCGCTCTGGTCGCTGCGCATGGGCACGCAGCGATCGGTGCGGGAGGGAAACCTGAACGTCGCCATGCGAGTCGCCGAGCAAGTACAGCTCTATATCAGCAACAACGTCGCGATCCTCAAGGCGCTTGGGGCAGAGCTGCGCGGCACACAGCTCGAGCGGTGGCAACAAGACCGCATTCTCAAGAACTACGTCCTCGACTTCCCCGAGTTCCGCGAGCTGACGCTCTTCGACTCAGGCGGCGCGCCAATCGCGTCCAGCCGCGCCGGAAAGCCGGAGCTGACGATCCCGTCGAGCGACACGCCGGCGCGCGCGGGGTTCTACATCTCGAGCGTGACGATCGACGACGACCTGCTGCCGACGGCCACGATCGCGGTGCGGCTGGAGGCGAGCGAGGACGAGCCTGGCGGCTGGCTCGTCGGCGAGCTGAGCCTCGAACAGCTCTGGCGGATGGTCGATCAGATCCGCGTCGGAGGCGAGGGCTACGCGTCGCTCGTCAGCGACGACGGGCGGCTGCTCGCGCACGGGCATCCGGACCAGAAGCGCAACATCGCGAGCGGCCGCATCCTGCAGGAGCACGCGATGGCGGCCGAGCTGCGCGCGGGGCGCGAGCCGTCGAAGGAGTACACCGAGGGGGACCGCACGGTCCTCGCGACCGGCGCGCTCGTCACATCGCTCGGCTGGGCCGTCATCGTCGAGCAGCCGACGAGGGAGGCGTACGCCATCACCCGGCAGCTCGAGCAGCAGCTCCTCGCCGCCATTGGCCTGGCGCTCCTTATCACGATCGCGTTCGGCATCGTGTGGGGGCGCGGGTTCATCCAGCGCGTCTTCGCGCTCAGGCGCGGCACGCTGGCGCTCGCCGACGGGCGGCTGGGGGAGCGGGTCACGATCGGCGGCCAGGACGAGCTGACCGAGCTGGCCGACGCGTTCAACACGATGGCGGACCGGCTCGTGGAGCTGCAGGAAGACGTGCGGCGGCAGGAGCGCCAGGCCATGTTCGGCAAGATCGCCGCCGGCCTCGTGCACGACCTCTCACACCCGATCCAGAACATCGGGAACAGCTGCAAGCTGATCCTGAAGATGTGGGAGGACACCGAGTACCGCGACACGTTCCGGCGCACGGTGGACCGCGAGCTCCAGACGGTGAAGCGCGTCCTCGAGGACCTCAAGAACATCGCGCGCCCGATCCCGCTCGAGCGCTTCCCGCTCGATATGAACCGCTCGGTCGCGGAGGTCATCGAGGCGATGCAGCCCCACGCGGAGATGGCCGGGCTGACGCTCAAGGCGGAGCTGGCGAACGAGCCGCTGTTCATCGAAGGAGACGTCTTCGCGCTCGGCCGCGTGTATCGCAACCTGATCATCAACTCGATTCAGGCCACGGCGCCGGGCGGCCTGATCGTGGCCACCACCGGACGGCACGGCCGCGGCGTGCAGGTTCGCTTCTACGACACGGGCTGCGGCATCCCGGCGGATCGGCTACACGCCATCTTCGACGATTTCATGACGACGAAACGCCGCGGGCTCGGCCTCGGGCTGGCGATCTCCAGGAAGATCGTCCAGCAGCTCGGCGGGTCCGTGACCGTGGCCAGCGAGGTGGGCAAGGGGACAACGTTCGTGCTCGAGTTCCCGGAAACCGCGGCGCGGCCGATGCCGGCAGCGGTGGCAGGGTAGTACTGGTGCTTAGTTCTTAGTGCTTAGTGCTTAGTGCTTAGGGGTGGGACCTGGTGCTTCGCTCTCGGGTAGGTGCTCCATGTTTCGGAAATTGCTGAAGACGGATGAGATCGAAGTCGCGGACGAGCGCTACACGGTGCGGTACTACGAGCAGCGGACGCTGCGCGGCACGCGGCGGTATTCGTCCGAGGTGGTGCTCGGCCCGGCTGACCGGATCATCATGGACGACGACTCGATCTACAGCCTGGAATCGAGGGTGGACCGGTTGGTGCCGGCGGTGATTTACAGCCGCGCGCTGGCGGCACGGCCGACGGCCGCTTGATCACGTCAATGCCGAATGCCGAAGGCCGAATGCCGAAGGGGTCCGCACCCGCGAGTGACGGCTAACCCGCCGTTGCGAGCGCAGTCCTTTTCGGCGTTCGGCATTAGGCATTCGGCATTCGAGGTGACACCCCGTCCCGTTACTTCCTCGGAAGTACCGCGTCCTTGAGCTGCTTGGCGATGCGCGCCTTGACGACAACCTTGGCCGGGATCTTGATCGCCTCGCCTGTGGCCGGGTTGCGCCCCATGCGGGCCTTCCGGTTCTGCTTCACCAGCTTCACCATGCCAGGCAGCACGAACTCACCCGATCGCTTGAGCTCTTTCTCGGCGAGTCGGGTCAGCTCGTCGAAGAATTCGCGCGCCGCGGCCCGCTTCATCTCGAAGCGCTCGGCGAAGTGCGAAAACAGCTCGGATTTGCCCATCCGACGGGCGTCGGCCATAAGATGTCCTCCAATTCAAAAAACCGGGTAATCCTAGCGCGCGGTCTTTTCCGGCGTCAAGCACAACCCCGTCGTTTTCGGCCAGAATGCTAGAATTTTCCGCATGCCGCGCGAGACGCTGGAGACCTTCCCTAACCCGCGACCGGGGCGGAACTACGAGATCGACATCCGCTGCCCGGAGTTTACATCCGTGTGTCCCAAGACCGGACTGCCCGACTTCGGAGAGATCCGGATCACTTATACGCCGGACCGGACCTGCCTGGAACTCAAGGCGCTCAAGTACTACATGGTCGAGTTCCGCGACAAGGGCATCTTCTACGAGGCGGTAGCGAACCAGATCCTCGACGACCTGGTCGCCGTCTGCCAGCCGACACGGATGACGGTGGTCGGGGACTTCTCGGTCCGGGGCGGGATCAAGACCTCTGTGACGGCAATCTATCAGAAGCCCTGAATTGCCGGCTCATCGACTGCCCATTGACGGCACCCTCGACCTGCACGCGTTCCGCCCGCAGGACATCAGGGACGTGGTGACCGACTACGCCGAGGCGGCGCACGAAGCGGGGCTGCGCGAGATCCGGTTCATCCACGGGCGGGGCATAGGAGTCCAGCGGGCGATGGTCCGTTCGGTGCTGGCCGCACACCCTCTGATCGAAGCGTTCTGGGACGCGCCCGAATCTCATCTAGGCGCGACGATCGCCCGTCTCCGGACCCAGGACTAGAACACCCCCGGCAGCACTCTCCATCGAACCCGGTCGAGATAGGTGCGATACTCGGGATCCTCGGCCAGCGTCCTCTCCTCGCGGACGGCGCGCGCCAGCAGGGCCGCGTCCGCGAGCGCAATCACGGAGACGTTCCAGAGGGACGGGTTGGCGACCAGAAACGCGGCGTGCGTCAGGACGTACCCGGCGTAGATCGGGTGGCGCACAGCGCGATAGAGACCGGCGCAGACGATGCCGCGGTGGGCCGGCATCAGGCCGAAACTGCGGCCCAGCGACAGCTTCCCGGCCACCACGATCAGCAGCCCGACGGCGGACACCCCGGCGGTGACCGCGTCGGCGACCAACCCAGCCGACGTCAGCGGGCGCAGAAGCGGCGGCCCGGCGAGCGAAGCGCCCGTCAGCAGCCGTGCCTCCCAGCTGCGATCGACCCGCACCGCCGCGCGCCGGAACAACGTCAGCACGACGACGGTCAGCTCGCTGGCGAGCAGCAGCAGCCCTGTAACATGTCCGGTCTCCAGGAAGTTCATCCCCATCCTGAAGGCCAGGAAGGAGAAGAGCACGATGATGATGACGCGGCCGAGCGCGTCGGCTGGGTCAATTCGAGGCAAAGCCCGTCGCTCGATGTTGCTCGTATCCGGGGGACCGTCGATGCGACTCGGAACCAGCCCTTCGGCCGGGCGCAGAGCCGGCCGGCGCCCGCCGAGGCGAGGCAGGTGCGGCGCGAGCGCCGC
>JBOGJB010000136.1:0-4018 GCA_050745085.1 Vicinamibacterales bacterium | reverse complement strand
CCACCAGCAGCAGCCGGAGCGCCTCCACGACGTCGGGCTGATCGTCGGCGATGAGGACGCGAGTGTGGCGCGGCGCCTCGGATCTCTCCGGCATCGCCGGTGACCTAGGAAGATGTATGCCAGCGGGTGTCGTCACAGTCCCTTAGACGGAATCGGGACGAAGACGTTTATCCGGTCCCGCCGGCGCGACTCGCGGTCCCGGTCGCGGGACCGGGAGGCAACCCAACCTGCGCTAAGCCCCGTCAAATCGCGGATCGCACTTGGCACGGGTGTCGCTGGCACCCTGAGCACCCTGAGCACCTTGAGCACCTTGAGCACCTCTCTTCCCCGCGTTCTCGTCGCCGACGACCAACCCGACGTCCTGCAGGCCCTGCGCCTGCTGCTGACCGACTCCGGCTTCGAGCCGGATCTCGTGGCGTCGGCCGACGCCGTGGTGGAGAAGCTCCGCGAGCAGTCGTACGAGTTGCTCCTCATCGATCTGAACTACTCACGCGACACGACCTCGGGCCGTGAGGGGCTCGAGCTGCTCTCGCGGGTCCGCGCCTTCGACGCCGGCCTGCCGGTCGTCGTCATGACCGGGTGGGGCAGCATCGACACAGCCGTGGACGCCATGCGGCGCGGGGCGCGCAGCTTCGTGCAGAAGCCGTGGGACGATGCGACGCTCCTCGAGATCCTACAGCGGGAGATCGAGGAAGCGCGGGCGGCCCGCCGTCGCGACGAGAAGCAGCAGCGCGAACAGCACGAGGCGCGGCTGATCCAGCGTGGGCTCCTCCCGGCCAGCTTTCCCGCCACCCCGAGCTTCCGGATCGCCGGCGCCTGGCAGCCGGCGTCCGGCTTCGGCGGCGACTGCTACGACGCGCTCACGTTCGGCACGGACGTCCTCGGCATGTCGATCGCGGACGTCGCGGGGAAGGGTCTTCCGGCGGCGCTGCTGATGTCGAACCTGCAGGCGGCCGTGCGCGCGTTCGCGCAGGACCAGGCGCGGCCGCGGGCGATCTGCGCCAGCGTCAATCGCCTCCTCTGCCTCAACATGACGAGCGGCCGGTTCGTGACGTTCTGCTACCTGCGCCTCGACGGCGCGCGGCGCGTCGTCTCGTACGCCAACGCCGGACATAACCCGCCGCTCCTCGCGCGCGCGGACGGCCGGATCGAGAAACTTTCGATCGGCGGCATGGTGCTGGGCGTGTTTCAGGACACGGGGTACGACGAAGCGGAGCTGCCGCTCGAGGCGGGGGATCGTATCCTGCTCTATACCGACGGCATCACGGAAGCGAGGGATGCGTCGGGAGACGAGTTCGGTGACGAACGCCTCGCGGCTCTGTTGCTCGAACGCCGTGACCTCGGCGCCGACTCCCTGTACAAGGCGGTTCTCGACAGGGTCACGTCGTTTGCGTCCGACGGATTCCAGGACGACGCCACGATCATCGTGGTTGAGGTTCTGTGATGGCACAACGAGGGACGAGGAACCAGGCACCCACGAGGCACGAATCCCGAGGCACGAGGTACGATCATGCGGCAGGACCTTAGACACGCGCTGCAGATTCTGGTGAAGCATCCGCGCTTCACCGCAGTGGCTGTCATCACGCTCGCGCTGGGTATCGGCGCCAACACCGCGATCTTCACGCTGGTCAACGGGGTCCTCCTCCGGCCGCTCCCCTACCCCGAGCAGGACCGGATCGTGCGCCTCTGGGAGCAGACGGACCGCGGGCCGCAGGTCTCGGTCTCGGGCCCGAACTTCCGGGATTGGGTCCGGATGGCGCGGAGCTTCGAAGCGCTGGCGGCGTATTACGGTGGTCGAGACACGGTGATCGCCGGCAAGAACGCGACGTTCGCGGATGTGTATCTCGTCTCGAAGGGCTTCTTCGACGCCGTCGGCGCGGCGCCCTCGGCGGGCCGGGCGTTCGCGGCGGACGAGATGGTCGAGAACGGCGCTCCCGCTGTCATCGTCAGCTACGAGTTCTGGCGGCAGACGCTGGGAGAAGCGCCGCTCGACGAGGCGACGAGGCCCGGGTCGAAACGCTCGGGTTGAGCTGCCGCGTCGTCGGCGTCCTGCCTGCCGGCTTCGCGTTTCCCCGCGATGCCGACCTCTGGTTCCCGTTGGAGCACTTCGAGGACGACACCGGTCGGACCGGGCACAACTACTCGGTCATCGCCCGGCTGGGCGCAGGCGTCAGCCTCGACCAGGCGCGCGCTGAGCTCGCGACGATTGCGACACAGCTGAAAACGCAGCACGGCGAGGACAACGACGCCATCGGGATCACGATGCTGCCGCTGCACGAGAGCCTGTCGGGACGCGCTCGGCCTGCGCTGCTGATGCTGCTCGGCGCCGTGGGTCTCGTTCTGCTGATCGCGTGCGCGAACGTCGCGAGCACGCTGCTGGCGCGCGCGGAGGAGCGCCGGCGCGAGCTGGCGATACGCGCGGCGCTCGGCGCGAGCCGGGCTCGCATCGTGCGCCAGCTTCTGGTAGAGAGTCTGATGCTCGCGCTCGTCGGCGGGATTGCCGGGTTCCTCGCCGGCAGCTGGATCCTGCGCGGCCTTCTATCGATCGATCCCGGCACGCTCACGCGGGGCGCGGAGATCGGGATCGGTGGTCGCGTCTTCTTCTTCTCGATTGCCACGGCCCTTGCCACCGTGTTCGTGTTCGGCCTCGCCCCGGCCCTCAGCGCGTCCCGGATCGACCTCCGCGAATCGCTCGCGCACGGCGGCCGTGTGGCAGCCGGCGGACGATCGCGCATCGTCCTCGTCGCCGCTGAAGCGGCGCTCGCCACGCTCCTGCTCGTCGGCGCCGCGCTCCTCATCCGCAGCCTCTGGAAGGTGACGAGCATCGATCCCGGCTGGAACCGGCAAGGACTGGTGACGCTCGAGATGACGGTGCCGGGCACGCGCTACGACACTGAGGAGAGGGCGATCGCCTTTTACCGCGAGTTGCTCGCGCGGTTGCGAACCGTTCCGGGCGTTCAATATGCCGGCCTGACCAGCAGCATCCCGCTCGACAGCTTCGACGCCGGCGGCGGCTTCCGCCTCGACACTGCGGACGTTCGCGACTGGTCGGCCGCGTATCGTGTCGTCAGCGCCGACTATCTGCGCGCGCTCGGCGTGCCGCTCGTCAGAGGCCGCTTCATCAGCGATGCGGACGACGGATCGCAGCCGCCGGTGGCGGTCGTCAACCAGGAATTCGTCAAGCAGTACCTCGGCCAGGGCGATCCGATCGGCCGGCGCTTCCAGTACCGCGGGATGGATAGCCGCAACGAGCCCTGGCTGACCATCGTCGGCGTCGTCGGGGACCTCCGGCATCGTTCGCTGATCCGGCCGTCGCAGCCGGAGGCGTACGTCAGTTACCAGCAGCGCTCGAAGCGGACGCGCAACACCGTAGTCGTGGCGGTCCGGCTCGCGAGCGCAGACCTCGTGGAGCGGTCCGCGCCGGTGCTGCGCGACACGGTCACGGCCATCGGCCCGGACGTGCCCGTCGAGATCGTGTCGATGGAGCAGCGCGTGTCGGCGTCGCTCGCTGATCGTCGCTTCACCGCGGCGGTGCTCGGCGCATTCGCGGCGGCGGCGCTGCTGCTCGCCGCGGTCGGCATCTACGGGGTGCTGTCGCATACCGTCGCCCGGCGGATGCACGAGATCGGCATCCGCATGGCGCTCGGCGCCGACGCGGGCGCCGTCGTCCGTTTGGTGAGGACGGGAGCGCTGAAACCGGTGGCGGCGGGCATCGGCGTCGGCGCCCTTGGCGCGCTCGCGCTCGGACGATACATCGCGACGATGTTGTATGAGGTCGGCCCGGCGGATCCGCGCAGCTTCGTGCTCGCAGCGGGAGCCCTCTTCGCGGTCGCCTGGCTCGCCGCGTCGATCCCCGCTCGGCGCGCCACCGCGGTCGACCCGATAGTCGTCTTGCGTGCGGAGTAGCGTAGCCCTTTAGGGCTGCAGGAGGGCGGGCCTCCTAGGCCCGCCAAACCGATGGATCGTCTGATTCAGGACACGCGGTACGCGTTCCGGACGTTTCTCCGCCAGCCCGCGC
>JBOGJB010000135.1:0-3168 GCA_050745085.1 Vicinamibacterales bacterium | reverse complement strand
GCCGGGACCGCCTTCGCGCGGGAAGCCCTTCAGCGAACGCTCCGCGTCCGGCCCGACCTTGCGCATGCCTGGCACGTGCTGGCGGGCCTCGCCCTGCAGGCCGACGATCTCGACGCGGCGCGCGACGCGAGCGAAAGCGCGAGCTTCCTCGCGCCCGCCCGCTTCGAGTACACGCTTCGGATGGCCGATGTGTTCGTGCGCCGGCGGGAGTATGCCAAGGCCCGCAACGCACTGGGCCCGTTGCTGACGAACCCGCGCGCGGCCCCCTTCCACGAGCCCGTCCGCTCAATGCTGGGATCCATCGCCGCGGTCGAACGAGCGGCGGCCGCCGCGCCAGACGTCGCGCCGGCGGCGGACGATTCCGATCGAGGGATCGTGCTGGATCTTCGGAGGCTTCAGTCGGGCGAGGAGCGCGCGGCCGGCATACTGACGCGGATCGACTGCGCGCGCAAGAGTGTGACGTTCCACGTCCGCATCGACGGCCAGACGGCGCAGTTCAGCGCGGCGCGCTTCCAGGACGTCGAGTTCGTCAGCTACCGGGACGATCTTCGCGGCAACGTCGCCTGCGGCGAGCGGGAGCCCGAAGATCTGGTGTTCGTCACCTGGAGAGACGGTGCGGCGGGCGCGGCCGGGACGCCGCCGCCGAAGACCGTCGTCGCGGTGGAGTTCCTGCCGAAGGACTACCGACCGAAGCAGTGATAGCAACGATACCGCGTCTTTACGTCACTGTCGTGACGAACCGGCGAACCGGTCGAAGACGATCCGCGAGATCTCCGCCCCGGCGACGAGCGCGGCGTTGTCCGCCATCCAGGATCGATCCTTGACGCGCCGCGCGAAGATCGCGACAACGTAGGTGACGTCGTCCACGCGGACGATGCCGACGTCGGCTCGGACGTGGCCGCGCGACCCTGAGGCGTCGGGCGGCTTTTCCTCGTCGGTTCCGGTCTTGTTCCCGACGACGATCTCGCGCGTGTCGAACGGGAGCCTGCGCGGGAGCATGCGAGCGTCCTGCTGGGACTCGAGGATTGCGCGCATCTCCTTCGAGGCGCCCGCGCTGACGGCGCGCCTAGTCGCGATCATCTCCATGAGCGCCGCCATGTCGCGCGGCGTGGACATCCCGAGGCCGAACTCGCGCTCGAGCTCCGGGTCGATCTCCGCCTTCTTTCCGAAAGTGGGCCGGAAGAGCCGCGTGTCCTTCAGCCCGTACGCCGCCAGACGCGCGTTGACGGAGGGGACGCCGACCCGTTCGAGCAGCAGGTTGGTCGCGGTGTTGTCGCTGACGACGATCATCAGGCGAATCAGATCGCGCACGGTCAGCTCGGCGCCGTCGTGCAACTCGCGCGCGACGCCGGCGCCGCCGACCTTCGCGCCGTCGCGCACGCGCACGATCGCGTCCGCCGCGAGCGTCCCGCGCGCGATCTGGTCGAAGGCCTCGACCATGATCGCCACCTTGATGACGCTCGCGGTGGGAAACCGCGCGTCGGCGTTCCACGCGACGACCTCGCCCGTGCCGAGATGCTTCGCGAAGACGCCCAGCTCGCCCGCGAATCGCTCGGCAATCGTGCGCACGGGTGCGACGGGGTCGGCCGGCTGATCCGCGCCCATGAGAAGCAACAGCGCCATCGCCGGCGCCAGCCGCGCCATCAGCGGGACGCGGTCGGCCCGCCTGCGCGGCCGAAGCCGCTTCGGCGCGGCGAAGGCCCGTGCACGATGCGGAAGAGGTGCGTGCGGCTCCGGAGGAAGATGTCACCGCCGGCGATCGCCGGGGTCGCGATGAACGACTGATCGGCCAGCGTGTTGGTCGCGACGACTTCGAACGTGTCGCCCATCTTCACGACGACGACGTCACCTTCCTCCGTCGAAATGTACAGCTTGCCGTTCGCCCCGACGGGTGACGCCTTAGCCGCCGATGCGGGCTTCCTGGCCTGGCTCAGCAGTGGGACGATGGCCGCGAGCGCGAGGCACGCGCTGAGGAAAGGAAGTACGGTCCAGCGGATGGTGCGCATAGACCGCCGATAGTACAGGAAAAAAGCGGCCCTGCGAACTGTCGGGCCGCGGCCGGCGTCAAACGACAGTATGACGCCGGGACGCAAAGCTATTGCCGTGGCTGCGGCTGTGACGATCTGCGGGACGGCTGTCGCGGTCGTCGTGGCGCGGCGCGCGGACGACCGGAAGGACGCGACACGGTTCATCGAGGCGCTGAGCCTCCAGACCGGCTCGACCGTCGCGGAGATCGGTGCCGGTGGCGGCGAGATCTCCGTGTTGATCGCCCGTCACGTCGGCTCGACCGGACGCGTCTTCACCACGGAGCTGGGGGAAGACCGCGTCACCAAGCTGCGACAGGCGGTGGAGCGGGCGGAGGCAGCCAACGTCACCGTCCTCGACGCGCACGCGACACGGGCGAACCTGCCGGAGCAGTGCTGCGACGCGATCTTCATGCGCTCGGTCTACCACCACTTCGAAGATCCGGTGACGATGAACCGCAGTTTGTGGGAGGCGCTGCGCCCCGGCGGCCGGCTCGCGGTGATGGACTTTGCGCCGCGGGGCGGCTCGGAAGCGGCGGCGCCCGCCGACCGGGACGAGAGCGGGCACCACGGCGTAACGGCCGAGACGGTGCTGAGCGAGCTGACCCGCGCGGGATTCGAGCGCGTGCAGTTCGAGTCATCCGGCGCGCGCGACTTCCTCGTTGTCGTCCGTAAACCGGCCTCTTAGTCCCGACACGGGCGGCGTCCGGCTTCTCTTATACTCTCGCCACGTGTCCCCCGAGCTTCTCGTCATGGCCGCGCCGCCGCGCGCCTATCGGCGCCTGGCGCCCGGCCACCGCGCAAGCCTCATCGGCGCGCTGAAGCGGCCCGCGCTTGTCGCGATTATCCTCGGGACGGCGATTTCCATCTATGCGACCAGGCGGGTGACGCTTGGCCTCGCGCTGAGCACGATCCTCTGCTGGAGCTTCGCCGCCGCGGTGCAGGCGATCGCCGCAGCGGCGCTCGTCGCCTCGTCGAAGCGCCGCGGCGTCAGCATCCCCGCGGGGCTCGATCTGCTCTTCATGGGACACGGCCCGTGGTCGCTGTGGCTGCTGGCAGTCGCCGCATGGGCCGTCTGGTTTCCGCGTCCGCCCATGATGGACGTCCTCGTGGTCGCGACCGCGGTCGTCCCAGCGGTGTGGAC
>JBOGJB010000134.1:0-2921 GCA_050745085.1 Vicinamibacterales bacterium | reverse complement strand
CACTACGACTCGGTCGTCGGCTGTCCCGGCGCGGACGACAACGCGACCGGCGTCGCCGGGTTGATCGAGGTGGCGCGCGCCATGGCGGTCCGGCCTCCGGCGCGCACCGTCCGGTTCGTCGGGTTCGTCAACGAGGAGCCGCCGTTCTTCCAGACGCCGGACATGGGGAGCCTGCGGTACGCGAAGCGCTCGCGCGAGCGCGGCGATCGGATCATGGCGATGATCTCGGTCGAGTCGGTCGGCTACTACTCCGACGCTGCCAACAGTCAACGGTATCCGTTTCCGTTCAATCTGTTCTATCCAGCGACCGGCGACTTCATCGCGTTCGTCGCGAACGTCCGCTCGCGCGCGCTGCTGCACCAGACGATGCGGTCGTTCCGCCGCCACGCGCGCCTTCCGTCGGAGGGCGCTGCCGCGCCGGCCGGGATTGAGGGCATCGGGTGGTCGGATCACTGGGCGTTCTGGCAGCACGGCTATCCCGGCGTCATGATCACGGATACCGCGCTGTTCAGATACCCGCACTATCACACCGCTCTGGATACACCCGACAGGATTGATTACCCGCGGATGGCGCGCCTGGTCGCCGGCCTCGCGCGCGTCGTCGACGATCTCGCCCGGTAACCTCATCTGCGTTGCGAGCGCCGGGCCGCACGGTTCGCCTGCGCGAGCCGCCGCGTCTATAATTGCGCGTTCCCATGGTCGGCCAGACGGTCGGACACTATCGCATCATCGAGAAGCTCGGCGGCGGCGGCATGGGCGTCGTCTTTCGCGCCGAGGACGTGCGCCTGGGCCGGCCGGTCGCGGTCAAGTTCCTGCCGCCCGAGCTCTCGCGCGACCGCGCCGCGGGCGAGCGCTTTCAGCGCGAGGCGCGCGCCGCCTCCGCGCTGAACCATCCGAACATCTGCACGGTCCACGACGTCGGCGAGCATGCGGGGCAGCATTTCCTCGTCATGGAGCTGCTCGAAGGCCGGACGCTGAAGCACCTGATCGACGAGCGCCCGTTCGAGATCGACCGCGCGGTTGAGGTCGCCATCCAGATTGCCGACGCGCTCGACGCCGCGCACGCGCAGGGAATCGTCCACCGCGACATCAAGCCGGCGAACATCTTCGTCACGAAGCGCGGCGTCGCGAAGGTTCTCGACTTCGGCCTCGCGAAGCTCGCGCCGGAAGGCCGGCCGGCGGCGAACGTCGGTGCGAGCCTGGCGACTGTCACCGCCGAGCAGATGCTGTCGACACCGGGCGTGGCCCTGGGCACGGTCGCGTACATGTCACCCGAACAGGCGCGCGGCGAGGATGTCGACGGCCGTACCGATCTGTTCTCCTTTGGGGTCGTCCTTTATGAAATGGTCACGGGCCGCCGCCCCTTCGACGGACGGACGCCGCTGACCGTCGTCGACGCGATCCTCCACGCCACGCCCGCCGCGGCGGTCCGGCTGAACCCTTCGCTGCCGCCGGAGCTCGAGCGCATCATCGAGCGCTCGCTCGAAAAAGATCGAGAGCTGCGCTATCAGGAGGCGGCGGATCTGCGCGCCGAGCTGAAGCGGCTGCGCCGCGACTCCGAATCGCATCGATCGGCGGCGGCGCTGCCGCTGCCTGCCGCCGCGCGTCCTGCCCGGGCGCGCCGTCGGACCGTCGCGATCGGCTTGTTGACCGCGGCGGCCGCCGTCGTCTTCGCCGCGTTTCTGCTGGCGCCGCGAGCGCCGGCGCTCGGCGAGCAGGACGAGATCCTGGTCGCGGATTTCGACAACTCGACGGGCGAGCCTGTCTTCGACGACACGCTGAAGCAGGCGCTCGTCGTGCAGCTCCGGCAGTCGCCGTTCCTGAACGTCCTCTCGCAGGAGCGCGTGCGCGAGACGCTGCGGTTCATGGGGCGTCCGCCCGAGGACCGAATCACCGACGCGGCGGCGCGCGAGGTGTGCCAGCGGCAGAACGTCAAGGCGATGCTGGCGGGGTCGGTCGCGAGCCTTGGCAGCCAATATGTGATCGCGCTCGACGCGATCAACTGCGCGACGGGGGACGCGCTCGCGAGCGAGCAGGCGCAAGCGGCGCACAAAGAAGAAGCGCTCGCCGTCGTCGGCCGGGCCGCATCCTCGTTGCGCCGCAAGCTGGGAGAGTCGCTGGCGTCGATCCGGCAGTACGACGTGCCGGTCACGCAGGCGACGACGCCGTCGCTGGAGGCGCTCAAGGCGTTCACGACCGGCCTGCGGCTGTTCAGCGAGGGCAGGTATCAGCCGGCGCTCCCGCACCTGGAGCGCGCAACGACGATCGATCCGCAGTTCGCGCTGGCGTACGCGCAGATGGGGACGGCGTACAACAATCTGCGCGACTTCGGGCCGGCGCGCGACTTCACCGCGAAGGCGTACGCGCTGCGCGACCGGGTCAGCGAGCGCGAGCGGTTCTACATCAACACGAGCTATTACCGCTCGGTGACGGGCGAGATCGACGAGGCGGTGAAGGTCTACGAAGTGTGGGCGCAGGTGTATCCGCGCGACTTCGTGCCGCGCAACAACCTGGGAGTCTCCTACTCTGATCTCGGGCAGTTCGAGAAGGCGCTCGAGTCCTACCTCGACTCGCGCCGCCTCAATCCTGCGAACGCTCTCGCGCACTCCAACATCGCCTGGACGTATCTCAATTTGAATCGGGTCGCCGAGGCGAAGACCGCAGCCGACGAGGCCATCAAGCGGTTTCCGGGGGACGACAGCGCGCGGATGCTGCGGCTCTTTCTCGCCACCATCGAGGGAGACGAACCGAAGGCGGCGGAGCTACTGGCCGCGGCCCGCTCGGCCGGGCAGGAGGACGTGCTGCACACGGCGATGTTCACCGCGACGCTCGAGGGCCGGCTGGCGGACGCGCGCCGGTTCGCCGCTGAAGCCGGACGGATGCTCGGCGCCGCGCGGGCCGAGCACGGCCGCCAGCTCCAG
>JBOGJB010000133.1:0-4727 GCA_050745085.1 Vicinamibacterales bacterium | reverse complement strand
TCACGAGCCGCCGCATCGCGTGCCCCGCGCCGCGCGGGCTCTGGGCGCGAATCGCGTCCAGAATCGCCCGGTGCCGAGGCAGCGAGGCGCGCGCGCTCCCGGGCAACCGGCTCGTCGCGCGGAAGCTCACGACGAGCGCCGAGTAGATCGTGCGGCTCATCTGCTCGAGCAGATCGTTCCGGCAGGCGTGGAGGATCGCCATGTGAAACTGCGTGTCGGCCTGGACGAACGCTTCAAAGTTGCCGTCGCCGTCGCCGTCCGGGCGCGCGCCCGCGGCCGAGACCGCCGCCTCCATCCTGGCGTACGCCTGCTCGATCGCCGCGACGTCCACCGCGCCCGCGCGCGCGGCGGCGAGCTCGGCGGCGGCCGGCTCGATGATCCCGCGCACTTCGGTGAGGTTCCGCAGGAACGGTCCGCGCGGCGATCCCTGCTGCCGCCAGGCGAGTACGTCGGGGTCGAGCAGATTCCAGGCCTCGCGCGGCCGCACGCGCGTGCCGGTTTTGGGGCGCATCTCCACGAGCCCCTTCGCCACGAGCACCTTGATCGCCTCGCGGAGCGCGGTGCGGCTGGCGGCCGGACTGTCGCGCCCCTTGAGCGGCTCGCCCGGCCGGATCTGTCCGCCCAGAATCTGCCGGCCGATGGTGTGGACGATCTGCCCGTGCAGATTGCGGTGCGGGTAGCCGTGGTCCGGAGCCCGGCTCGTGGACATCGGTCGCTTATGATATTACGATTAGCGTCCCGGCCGCCTGCCATGCGCGCACACGTTCTCGCGACGATCCTGGCCGTTGGCGTCACGCTTTTCCCCGCGGGACCCGGGGTGACGCGCGCGGCCTTCGGAACGATGCCCGACGGCACGCCCATCGAGGCCTTCACGATCGCCAACATGCGGGGCGTCGAGGTCCGCGCCATCGAGTTCGGCGCGATCATCGTGTCGCTCCGCGTACCGGACCGGAGCGGGCGCTCGGCCGACGTCGTCCTTGGCTACGATACGCTCGCCGAGTACGTCGCGAAGAACACGCCCTACCTGGGCGGGATCGTCGGACGCTACGCGAACCGGATTGCGAAGGGACGGTTTACACTCGATGGCCAGGAGTACACGCTCGCGACGAACAACCCGCCGAATCACCTGCACGGCGGCGTGAAGGGCTTCGACAAGGTCGCCTGGATCGGCGAGCCGGTCACGGGGGCGGACGGTCCGGGCGTCGCGTTCACCTACACCAGCCGGGACGGCGAGGAAGGCTATCCCGGTACACTCAAGGCCCGCGTCACCTATACCCTGAACGACCGCAACGAGCTGATCGTGGATTATCACGCCACGTCGGACAAGCCGACGCACGTGAATCTGAGCCAGCACAGTTACTTTAATCTCTCGGGCGGGGATCGCAACATCCTTGATCACCAACTGACGATTGATGCCGACCGCTTTACACCCGTGGATGAGACCCTGATCCCGACCGGCGATCTGGCGCCGGTCGTCGGGACGCCGCTCGACTTCCGGAAGCCGGCCGCGATCGGCGCGCGGATCAACGACAAGCACGTGCAGCTACTGCGCGGGCGGGGCTACGACCACAACTTCGTTCTGCTCAAGCTGAAGACGAGCTCGGAATTGTCGCACGCCGCGCGGCTCGTCGATCCGATGTCGGGCCGGACGCTCGACATCGCGACGACCGAGCCGGGGATGCAGTTTTATTCGGGCAACTTTCTGGATGGAAGCATCAAAGGCAAGAAGGGGCGCGTCTACGCGCAGCGCTGGGGGCTCTGCCTCGAGACGCAGCACTTCCCCGATTCCCCTAACCGGCCGGACTTTCCGTCGACTGTTCTGCGACCGGGCGCGGAGTATCGATCGCGGACCGTGTTCACGTTCGGCGTCAGCCGCTGACCACGGATTTTTCTAATTACAACCACGGATTTTACGGACTCGACCGATCACGTTCACCACGGATGTCACGGATTCCCGACTAAGTTATCCACGGACTTTCGCGGATCACTAGCCACCGATTTCACGTATTGCACGAATAGATCGCGTGAATCAGACGAGTCATGTCACGAGAAGCGCCCGAATTTCCGGTAGTGGATGTCGAGTGCCACGCCGGCTATCGTGGCGAGGAGACGCCGCGACGCTTCCGGCTCGGGGAGCGCCAGGTCGAGATCGCCGAGGTTGTCGACAGCTGGCTGGCGCCAGATCACCGGTACTTCAAGGTGCAAGACACCCAGGGCGATCTCTACATCTTGCGGAACGACGTTGTCGCCGACCGGTGGGAGCTGACGTGGTTCCATCGCGGTGCAGACCGTGGGGCGCGAGGGTAAGGTTGCAACGTACAATGTCAGGGCAATGCGATGGATGTAAGAGCCGCCGAGGAAGTGGAGATCGATCACCTGGCAAAGATTTGGTACGACGGCTGGCACGAAGCTCATGCGCAGATCGTGCCGGCGGAACTAACGAGACTCCGCACGCTGGAAAGTTTTAGACAGAGGCTTCAGGCAGCTCTTTCGAATATCCGGGTAGCGGGGCCGTCCGGCGCCCCCGTTGGGTTTTGCATCCTCAAGGGCGACGAGCTCTATCAGCTCTTCGTCTCGGCCCAGTCACGTGGTGCCGGCGCCGCAGCCGCGTTGACCGCCGATGCAGAGGCTCGGCTCGCCGACAGCGGCGTCGAAACTGCTTGGCTCGCATGCGCGATTGGAAATGAACGCGCCGCAAGATTCTACAAAAAATGCGGATGGCATCGGGCTGGGACCATGGTTAACCAGCTGGACACTTCGAACGGTACGTTTCCGCTGAAAGTCTGGCGTTATAAAAAATCTCTGACGCGGCGATGCAATTGACAGGGCTCACTGTCGGTCGTAAACGGCCTTGAACTTTTCATTGACGCCGATCGGGCCGCCGGTTTCCGTCAATGTCTTGCCGTCGGCCGAAACGGTGAAAGACAGCTTGAAGAGCGGCTTGCCGTTTTGCTTTTCCGTCATGTCGAACGAACGTGGGCCGGTCTTCTGAATGGCCAGCGTCAAGCCGGGCGGCACACTAGGGCCGACAGCCGGGTAGTCCTTCCCGTCGAATTTCACGTCGGCGGTGATTTTGAAATCCGGAATGTTGACGGTAAGGCCGTCGCTCCCGGAAGGCGCCAGTTCCAGGACCGTCGGCGCGCTCGTTTGGACGTTCTTCGTCTTCCACCTTCCTGCAAGTCCCGGACCACCGGAGACGTGCTCGTAGACAATGGTCTGATCGAACGTTCCGCCAGCCGGCATAGATCCTTTCGCATTGACCGTCAGGGTCTTGCCGTCCGGCGAAAGTCTGGTCGTTTCGGTGCTCAACTGTTTGCCGTCCTGCTTGTTGACAGTCTCCCAGGTGTTGGCGTCGATCTGCTTCCAGGCCGCGGTCCGTCCGAATAGCGCGGGATAGTCCTTTCCATCCATCTGGAATGTGTACGATTGGCCCGCGGCCGTGAACTGCATCTCGCCCGAACCAGTCTGCGCAAAGGTTACTGTGGTTTCCCCGAAATCGCTTTTGGCCACGTTCAGCTTCCATTTACCGGCGTAGGGAAGATCACCCGCTTTGTCCGGCTGCGCGAGCGGCACGGTTCCGCTCGCCAATACGACTGCGGCTGCCACGACGAACGTCCTTCGCATGACTTCCCTCCTTCATTTCGGAGAATCGGAGGCGATCAGCATCTTTATACACCCGTCGGTCTGCGCCCGCCGGTCCCGGCCGCTTTCGACCTGTCTGCGTCAGCGCCGACGACCCGAGGGTGCCCGGCCGATCAGGCCGGTGACGCTCATTGGAATCGAAGCGTTTTGATGGCGTCGATCGCGTCTCGACGACATCACCGAACCTTCCATTCCTGAATCCCCGCGGACCACTGCTGCTGCATCGTCACCTCCACGCGCAGCGCCGAGGTCGTGACGGGCGTGAAGGTCACCTTGTTCCAGGCATCTTTCGAGACGCCGTAGGCGGAACCGGCTTCGACCGGCTTCCAGTCGCCGCCATCCTTATAAAGGATGCGCCACGAGGCGGGCACGCGCACCTGGCCCCGACCCGTGTCGTCGAACCAGTACATCTCGACCTCGGACACAGTCGCCGTTTTGGCGAACGCCATCTCGGCCCATTCGGTCGTGCCGCGCGTCGGCCACCAGTCGAAGTACGAGGACGAGTCTGCGGAGGACTGCGGCTCCTCGCCGTCGTGGATGGGCCGCGAGTTCTTCCGTCCGGATGCCGTCATCGTGGCGGTCGTCGCGAGCGTCGGGTACGGCGCCGGCCGCGCGTGCGCGTCGCTCCGCGGGAGCCAGACGATCATCTGCCCACGCCCGCGGTTCGCCCAGGCGTAGTACGGGATCGCGGTGAACGCCTGCTCGGTCTTCGTGACCGCTCCCTTCTCGTCGTACGCGAACGCGGTCGCTCGTCCCGTCACGACCTGCACGCCCTTCAGCAGGTCCGCGCGGAACTCGGAGGTCAGCGGCGTCGTGTCAGACAGCACGAGGTTGCGCACGCGGCCGTTCGGGTTGTCCGGCCACTCGGCGGCGAACATCAGCGGCCCGCGCTGCAGCGCGACGCGGCCGCGGTCCGCCTCGACGCTGTCGTGCGCGACAACGCGCCGGACGGGCATCGGCAGATTGAGCTCGATCGTGTCGCCGGTACGCCATTGGCGCGCGAGTGTGACGTAGCCCTTGTCGAGGATCAGTTGAACCGGCGTGCCGTTCACCCCTATCGTCGCAGGTTCGGTCCGGCTGCCGCC